>NZ_JAQPZO010000003.1:0-214996 GCF_037619445.1 Exiguobacterium sp. USCH10
TCTACATCGTTACGAAGGAATATCTTTCTTCTGTATCGAGGACAGAAAACGAAGTGATAATTGATTAGAGAAACAGTGGTATGAGTTCTTCTATAGTTGGTTTCCATATGAATATTGTGTCAGTTTAACCAACAAACTGCAACAAGAAGATTTCCAGATACTTGAAGCGCCAAAACCTTCGGATTCTTTACTGACACTCCGCATCCTGCCGAGCTTTAATCCCACCCCTAAAGGAGTGGGCTTTCCCGCTCGGAAATTCTGTAAGATAGACCAATTTATCTGGCATAATCTCTTTCGCTAACTCAATCATGTCAATCGCAAGCTCATCAAAATTTCGATACATTTGGAACTCATATGAGTGCATATTATCCCCCCAACCTCATTCATATCTCATTATAACGAATTCTGATGATGTTTATGTAAAAAAATTACATAAAAAGAGTCCTCTATTTTTCTAGAGCGACTCCTTCCGAACCGATACGTTTACATTTACTCTCACTTACCCCCGACTCTTCCGCGTTAACGTCAATCCGCCAAATCCACTGATGACGGCAATGTAAAATCCTAAATCGTAGAACCAGCCGGTGTTATTCACTTCATATACTCGATACGTGTCATTGAATAACCCTAAAATGAGTGAAATCGGTGCAATCCACCCGTGCCAGATTCCCCAGAAAAAGCCTGCCGGGTCCGTCGTGTACGTCCCGTCGCCGGGCACACATCCACCGAGTAGTGTCACGAGCGTGAGCATAATGAGTATGATGCCAAATCGTTTCATCTTTCATCCCTCCTGTTATGTGTATTCCCGTTTCTACAAAAAAAGCACTGACAAATGTCAGCGCCAAAGTTGGACCGTATTCGCAAACTCGATATCGGTCGCGAGTTCCCCGTCAAGCGCATGAAGGTCGAAGTCTTCTCCGTCGAGCCATTTTTGGAAGTCGAAGATGACCGGGTCCCGGTCTCCGCCGAGCGCGAACCACGTCTCGAGCGTTTCTGGGAAATAAGCCGCTGTATGAATCGTCCCCGCCCAGCTCTTATACAGTTCTGAGAAGACGCCCTTGTCGGTGTCGTTCATGAGGCGGAACGCACTCTCTGCGTCTTGAATCAAATGCTGTACCACTTTGATTTCCATCATGCGACGCGTGGAATCGTCCAGGTGGTAGCGATTCTCGTGTTGCAGTAACTCGAAATGGTTCGTGCATATATTGGATTCCCGTACTTGGATATCCCGTGGTGTCGCCTCGATTACGCGTGTCTTCGACGACTTGTCGTGGACGACGTACGTGAAGGAACCGCGATGCGGAATCTCTTTTAATAAGTCGACTGCTTCCTCCACGGTCGCGCACGTCTCGAGAATGATGCGCCCAATCATCTGGCAGACAAATCCGTCACCTGGTCGACGTCGGTTAATAAAATTGTACCCCATCGCGAGACCTTTCTCATTCATCCCGTCCATGCGTCCCGTGACACGAGAGACTGGTCCGATGACGGCATATCCGTCGTCCGGTTGAAACACGTTGTAGCGCCCATCGTACGTCATCGGATGATAGTCATAGTTTCGCACGAGGAAGTTGTCTCCTGTCAGAATCGAACACCCGCTGATTGGATTATTGACTCGGAAATGTCCGAAGTGAAGCAACGTATCATTGAGAGACAGTTTGAGCTCGTCTTGAAGCCCGATCAACTCTTCCCAAATCTTCGGAGCCACTGCATCAAAAGCAGCCTTCGCCTCCTTCGCGTCAATCTCAAATCGGGGCACGCGTAGTTTCCACTGGTCCGTCCGATTCTCGAGCAGTTGACTGCGTTTTATATATTTACCTTGAAAGCGACCGAAGTCATAATGACTTCCGCGAAATTGTGTCAGTTCACTAGAGAATTGTTGCATAAAAAAACCTCCCTTGCGCCCATTATAGCGGACACAGGAGAGGTCTGTCTGAAGTGAGACTGCTTATAACTTGAACTGACGACTCATCTGTTGCATCGATTCCGCTGTCGTCGACAAATCTTTGACGAGACGGTTCATCGTCTCACTTGTCGCCGACATCTGCTCCGTCGAAGCGGCCACTTCCTCGTTCCCGGCCGTGCTCTCTTCTGAGATGGAAGCAATCTCTGACAAGCCGTGCTGGATATGGTCTTGGTTCGTCTTCACCCGATCGAGCTGACTACGCATCGAGCCCGTCAGCTGTTGCATATGGCGGACACTTCGTTCAATTTCCATGAAAGCGTGCTTCGTCGACTCGAGCGTTTCCTTCCCTTCCTCTGCCGCCGTCATACTTTCTGTGAACGTCTGGCCGAGGGCGATCGAATTTTGTTTGACGCTTCCGACAATCTCTGAGATCTCACTGACAGACTCGGCGACACTGTCAGATAGCTTCCGAATCTCCGAAGCGACGACCGCAAACCCTTTCCCGTGTTCACCCGCACGAGCCGCCTCGATCGCTGCGTTCAATGCGAGCAGGTTCGTCTGTTGTGAGATTTGGCGAATCATCGTGACGAGCTCCGTCACCTCGTCCGCCTGTTGCTCGAAATCACGGACTTGTCCTTGTGACGACTTCACCTGTTCATGGATATGTGTCATCTGGTCGACGGCACTCTCCATATAGCGAAGCCCATCCATCGTCACCCGACTGACGACTTCTGCCTGTTCGCTCACTTGGTCTCCGTCTGACGTGGTTTGCTCGACGAGCGTCGAGAATTCGTTCATATGTCCATATAAGCGCATCGTCAATACACTTTGATTTTCAACACCGCTCGCAATCTCTTCCATCGTATAAGCGATTTGACGAGACGCATCATTCACTTCTTCCGAGATGCTCGAGACGTTTCCACTCTCGTCCTTGACCGTCTGCGCCGACGTTTGGATCCCAGAGATGAGGTCTTTCAACATATGGGTCATCTTATCCATTGATACCGTCAGACGTTTGATTTCATCATTTGATTTCAATTGAATGGTTTCGACTTCTTTCGTCGCCGTCGCCAAATCGCCTTCGGCAATCGACGTCGCGACGCGTTCTAACGCTTGAAGAGGACGTAACTTCCAGCCAAGATAGCGCCAAATGATGACTCCCGATCCTGCAAGTAAAATGAGAAGACCAATGAGGATTGGTGGCAAACTCTCGGTCAACACATCTCCTGTGATTGCTGAGACTTCTGTGGCTGCCTTGTCAATTCCAAGGACCCCGATGACCTCGCTACCACGTTTGATTGGAACGAGCACTGTCACATACTTCCCGTATTCCGGATCGTCAATGACGTTCGTTGTGACCGTATCGCCATTGAACGCATTCATCGCTCCTTCGTATGTCATCGCCGTAGTAGGTGTCCCGATGTCTGCTGCATCCGCTTGACTCAAACCATCGATGATGATTTGGACTTCTTCGCCCTCGGTGGCAATCGTATACACATACATGGCCCCGATTTGTTGGCGATATGTATCGAGATATTCTCGCAACTGTTCGTACTGCTCATTTTTTGACGGTTTTTTCATGAATGACGCATATGCATCCGCATCTAATGTCTCGTTAATCCGTTCTCCATCTTCAATCATCGTCGCATGCAACGTGCTGAGTACGGAATGCTTCGTACTAAAATATTGCACGACCCCGAACAAGACGATGAGCAAGGTGACGAAGGCTAACATCGCTAATACAATGCGCTTTTGTAACGACTGTGTTTTCTGTTTCATCTCGATTTCCTCCATTCTATCCTTACTCTTTGTATCGGACAGAATGCATCAATCTCCACATAAAAACAGACGATTTTCGACAAAATCGTCTGTTTTTATTCAAGGTTTGTCGAATCGATAACTTCGAGCGGAATCGTAACTTCCGTCTCGCCTTCCTCTACAAGATGGAAGAGTGGAAGTGTATCCGCTACGAAAAGATCAGGGTCGACGTCGGTCTGATATTCATACGTTCGAATGTCTTCTTCCCGCTCTGCAATCAGTTCGCCGAACGGAATCGCAATCCGTTCTCCATCGACCTCATAACTCATGACCGTCGTCGGATCGAGGCGGCGATTTTCTAGCATGCGAATCGTGAAGAGCATTGTTGTATTGTTCGTTCGTTCAAGCGAAACGGCAATCGCATCGGATTGTCCCGCCCGCTTCTCAATCATCGCCTCATCCACGTTCTGTTCATAAACAATGTTCTCTTCGTTCGACTCTTCCGTCTGTAGTTGCTGACAGCCCACAATCGTCATTAAGCCAACTAGTAACACAATTACTAAAGCACGCATCCCATTTCTCCTTACTTCAAGGCGAAAGTGAGTTCTGCTTCACAAGCAACTTCTCCATCGACTGTGGCCACGGCACGTCCTTTACCGATTGGACCACGAATTTTCATGATTTCTACTTCAAGGCGAAGCTGATCACCCGGGACGACTTGACGTTTGAAACGACAGTTGTCAATCCCTGCGAAAAAGGCAAGCTTGCCTCGATTCGATTCGTCTTTCAACATTGCGAAAGCACCGACTTGTGCGAGTGCCTCGACAATCAAGACGCCTGGCATGACGTTATAGTCTGGGAAATGCCCGTTAAAGAACTCTTCGTTCGCCGTGACATTTTTTAATCCGACAGCACGCTTCTTTTCTTCGACTTCGATAATTCGATCAACTAACAGAAACGGGTATCTGTGTGGGATTACTTCTTTAATTTGCTCAATTGTATACATCCATCCACCGCCTTTAAGAGGTTAGCCAAAAATCGGTGATATGGCGCCACGTCTCGATGTCAAACACATCTTTCCAGTCGCCTCCGCCAATGACGCTATATCCAATGATTGCTCCAAGGGCGAGCATCGCGATTGCCAACACTAAAACGACGAGTACACGCAGTAAGATCGGGAATCGACGATGATTCGACAATCGTGATCGCTGCTTCTGCTTCGTCTCTTGTTCTGGTGAACCTTTTTGTTCTTCCGAACTCGTTTGTTCATCGTTCGCCACGTCCAACCATCCTTTCAGCTAAAATGATTATATCATATTAGTACCTGGTATTAAAATGCGTAAATTGCTACCTTTTTAGTGTACCCTATGCACAAATGTCGAACAAGCATCCTTCCCTGACAGAAGCTGAACGATTTTTTCCTTTCATCATAAATATGCTACGCTTATGCTATTCCATGTCAGGAGGTTTGTTTATGTTAAAAGAGTTTAAAAAATTCGCGATGCGCGGGAATGTCATCGATCTCGCTATCGCGGTCGTACTCGGTGCGGCGTTCACGGCCATCGTCAACTCGCTCGTCAATGATATCTTTATGCCGCTTCTCGGAATCATTATCGGAGGAATTGATTTTTCGAACTTAAAAGCGAGCGTACTCGGAGTGGACGTCTTATACGGGAACTTCATTCAACAGATTGTATCGTTCATCTTGATTGCTTTTGCCCTCTTCCTAATCGTCAAGATCATCAATCGTCTACAACGTGAGAAAGAAGTCGAAGAGGCCGTTGCCCCGACCCCTACGAAAGAAGAGCAGTTGTTGACTGAGATTCGTGACTTACTAAAAGAGCGTCCATGACAAGCTAAAAACGCTTTGACGAATCGTCAAAGCGTTTTTTCGAGGACATGGCGAACCCGTTGGACTGCATTCGTCAATAACGGGGCGGCTTCCCATATTGCTTCTTCTAGTGTCATGATGCGTGACACGATTGGAAAGACGGCGACAATCCCTGATTCCACATGAGCGGTCAAGTCAGATTGTCCGGCAAACACGAGTGTCGGGACCCCGTATGTGTGGGCGAGACGCGCCAACCCGTAAGGCGCTTTCCCCTCTAAACTTTGTGCATCAAACTTCCCTTCTCCTGTGATGAGCCAATCTGCCCCTTTCACATGGTCTTCGAACCTTGACCAACGGACGACTTCTTCGATGCCACTCATATAGGTCGCCCCAAGTTGCAGGAGCGCGAATCCGATACCGCCTGCCGCACCGGCTCCGTCGAGTGACTTCATATCCTGATTGAAGTGACTCGCATAGTCGTCGAGTAACTGATTGTAGCGAACCACATCGTCCGCTGCCAACCCTTTCTGGGGACCGAACACGTGCGCAGCACCTCGTTTTCCCGTCAACGGATTACGTACATCAGAAGCCATTCGCCACTCAACGTCCCTTACTCTCGGGTCGAGTCCTGACCAATCGATGGAAGCGACGTCTGCAAGTTGATGTGGCATCGAGGATACAGCTGCATCGCTCGCATCTAGAAAACGAACACCTAGCGCCTCAAGCATCCCTTTCCCACCATCAATCGTCCCGCTCCCGCCAAGCCCGATGGTGATAACGCCCGCTCCCCGGTCTAGCGCATGAACAATTTGATGCCCGACGCCGACTGAACTATAGCGCCATGGGTCGACGTGGGTGAGGAGCGTTAACCCTGTCGTTTCCGCCACTTCAATCACGGCGTGTTTCGTTAATGGTTCAAAACCGAAACGTGTAGGACGCTTCGTCCCATCCAAGCACGTAACGACCTCTTCCACGATGACCGCATCCTCATGCGTTGCGAGCCACGCATCAAGAAATCCTTCTCCTCCATCTGAAATTGGAATAGCGATGACGTCATGCCCCGGCAAGGCACGACGGACAGCTTGATTCGCTTCCATACTCGACAATGAACCTTTGAATGAATCCATGGCGACCACGATTCGCATCTCGTTGACCTCCCTCTCCATAACTTATACAAAAACCGCCTCTCTCACGGAGAAGCGGTCATACTTTACGGACGTAATGCCGTGACAAGCCCCATCATCTGATCACTCATCGAAAGGGCACGCGAGTTCATTTGATAGGCACGTTGTGTGATGGTCATGTCGGTCATCTCTTTCGTCAAATCCACGTTTGACGACTCGAGTGTCCCTTCCATCAACAAATTCCCTAACGGACGATCGACTTCGGTCTCGAGGTCGGCTGCGAATACGTTATCACCGAGTGGGCGCAGTTCAGACGTATTCCGGACTTCTACAATATCGAGTCGTCCAAATTCCTGTTCGACACCGTTCACGCTCGCCACGACTACACCGTCTTGACGAATGCGATGCTTCGTCGCCTCGTTCGGCATCGTGATTGCATTGCCGTCATCTCCGAGGAGCGGGTTTCCGTTCACATCGACGAGTGTCGTCTCATCACCGACAGACAGCTGCATGTTTCCGCTACGTGTCACGCCGACACCGTTCGGCGTGTCCACGACGAAAAATTGACGGCTCGCCTTCAAGAAGACATCGAGACCGCGATCTGTCATGCGGACTTGTCCAATATTGAATTGTTGGGTGATATCAGCGACATGGCCGCCGACCCCGATGCGAATGCCATTCGGCGTATCCCGACCGACTTCGAATTCTGGACGTGGTTGGTTATCATACGCTTGCGATAAGAGTGACGCGAAGTGCCCTTGTTGACGTTTGAAGCCAACCGTATCGACGTTCGCGATGTTATGACCTGTCACATCCAGTTGACGCTGAAGTTGAGACAGGGAGTTGACCGAATTATAAATGGACTGCATGGTGTTCCTCCTTAACGAACGCGAGCGATTTCGATGGCTCGCTCGGCACTTTTATCATACGCTTGGACGACTTTTTGGTTCGCTTCAAATTGACGATACGTCATCATGAGATCGGCCATCGTCTGGTCGAGGTTGACGTTTGCTTCCTCGATGAAGCCCTGTAACACGTCAACTTGTGCCGGTGCAGGCGCGTCGCCTGTCACGCGCCAATCGTTCCCGACTTGTTCGAGTGTCGTCAAGTCATCGATCTGATAGGCACCGAGTGTCGCCACGTTTTGACCGAGCGACGTGATGACCCCATCTTTCCCTACCTGAAACTCGCTCGAAGGGAGCTGGATGCGTTCCCCTTCATCGGAAAGTACGTATCCACCGTCTGCTGAACGAAGGAATAACCCCTCATCAATCGAGAAGCGGCCGTTCGTCGAGTATAACGTCTCGCCTGCCTGTTCGACCGCAAACATCGGTGCACCTGTAAAATCAGCAGGAGCCTTCAAATAAAGATCGGTTGGACTTCCTGATTCCGTGATACTCCCTGCCGAGAAGCGTGGCATCGTCTCTTGAAGGTAGACACCCATAGAAAGGGTGCCGACTTCCCCGTTCACGCGCGACTTCCCATTATCGGGATTGCTCACCTGCGCGAGCAACATCTCTGGAAACGATCGGACCACGCCGTCAGACGCCTTGAAGCCCGGTGTTCTCACATTGCCAAGGTTATTGCTTAAAATTTCTTGTTGGCGCTGAAGGGCATTCATCGCGCCTGCCGCTGTATATAATCCGCGTAGCATTGTCGTCTTCCTTTCGTCCTGTAACATGATTCACTCTTTATATCGTACCAAATGAGCGATGCATTCACCGTTTTTTCAAAAAAAGTTCATCCTACGTTTTAGGATGAACTTTCTTCGTTTATATGATCGACCATCGGTAACTCGACAATCATCGTCGTTCCTTCTCCGATTTGAGAACGGACATCAATCGTGCCACCGTGCAATTGGACGATTTCTTTACAGATCGATAATCCTAATCCAGTGCCGCCAATGCGACGACTTGCTTCGGATTGGGACCGATAAAACTTATCGAAAATCCGACTGGCGTCTTCCTCGGAAAGCCCCAGACCTTCATCCGTGATGGCGATTTGAATCGTGTCTTCTTCACACGTCACATCGACACTCACATTTCCACCGTCCGGGGAGTACTTGATGGCATTGTTCAGAATGTTCGAGAACACCTGTCGTAGCTGGGCCGGGTCTCCCGCCACAAAGAGCGTTTCATCACAGTCAAAGTGGAAGAAATGGTTCTCCGTCGACCCTGCGTGAATCTCGAGTAAGTCGGATAGTAAGTCATACAAACTCTCGACTTTAAACTCAGGCGTCCCCATACCTGCCTCCATTTTTTGAACGTCTAACAAATCGCTCACGAGACGCTCGAGACGTTTCGTCTCACTCGCAATCATTTCCAAGTAGCGCTCTCGTTTCGTCTCTTTTAAATCCCGACTCTTGAGCAATTCTGAAAATCCGAGAATCGATGTGAGCGGTGTCCGCAACTCATGCGATACGGTTGCGACGAGTTCCGTCTTCACTCGATTGATTTCTGTTTCCTGGGTAATATCACGTGATACGAAGATGACACCGACACGCTCGTTCTGCAAATCGATTGGTTCGGCATACATCCGAATCGTCTTCTGACCGTCTTGCATCGTGTACGTGAACGTCTCATCGAACATCCCCTCTTCTTTCGCACGTTTCGTGAAGCGGTTCAGTCCTTCTTTGTCATCAATCTGATTCATGAACATCGGATAATACATCGCAATCGGATATAAACTCCCACGTTCGGTTGTCGGGATTGGATGTTCATATAAATCAAAGAGCGCGCTGTTTCCGAATCGTTCATTCGTCTTGAGTTCCGTGTAGACGATTGAGTCACGCATCGTGTGCAAGATTCGCGCGGTCTTTTCACGCTCCAGGTCGACTTGATCTTGTTGAGTCCGAAGCGATGTCGCCATCTCATTAAATGCCTTAGACAATTGACCGACCTCATTTTGTAGCGGTTTAATCGGGATGAGAGTCGCACTCGGATTCGTTGCGAGCCGCTCACTGTTCGTCATGAGCGTCTGCAACTGATTCGTCAGTCGTAAAATATACGGTTGTAAGCCAACGAACAACAAGAAGAGTGCACCGAGTAAAATCAAGAGCCACATCCATTGGGCTTGCACTAACTGTTTCGAGAGTGCATCGCGTAATTCACTTTCTTGAAAGTCGAGATCTGCCCGATAGTCGGTAAAGACCGACTCCATATCGACGATGCTTGCACTCATGTCCGCAGCGTTACTTGAGTTGAGCTTAAATCGCGTCTGGGTGGACGTCTCATTTTTCGGCATGAATTGCCCGACCGTACGCATCTGCAGGAATTCTTCATCCACTTCCCCTGCCTGCTTCGCAATCACATATTGTTCAAGCGCGGGCATGACGCGTGTCGTATAAATGGAGAAAAGGAGTCGCGCATCTTCCGCGAACTGCGTTTCTTCCTCATTACTTGCCTGTGTTTCAAACCAGGTCGTTTGCTCATCGATATTCGTTTGAGCCTTACGTACTTCCTCTAACAAGGCGTTTTCCCCAAGGAGGACGTGACCGCGTAACTCATACTGCATCGATTGCCACGTTTCAAATAAATCTGTCGCCCGTGCACGTTGCTCACTGATTCGCTCCAATTGAACGGTCGTTTGTTGAATCGATTGTTGCGTATAAAAATAGGTCCCAACCGATGTAAGCGTCACTAAGGCAATCAATATATAAAAAATGGTCATCATTTGTCGACTAATGCGTTGTTCAATCCAACGTTTCATGGAATGCCTTCTTCCTTTACTCCTGGACTGCCTCATTTCGTACGGTGAATGACTTTTTCTGTTCAAACAAAAAAAGTTCGGGTACGATGATGAGACGGAGAGTCACTGCAAAAAATCCATTCACCTATTAGGAAGAATAACGCAATGACCTCACAAGAAACTCACAAAGAATGAAGGGAATGTGCGCATGACTCGTAATCGAATGACGTTTATCTTCATCCTTGTGATGTTGATTGGCGTCAGCCTCACTTTATTGATTCGACATCAGTCAATCAATCCAACTGTCACCGTGAAACAAGGTGAAGCCTCGCTTCTTTCTTCTTCGGTTGACGAAGAGATTCTGCGCCTCGATGGATCGTGGCGTTACGAATCCGGGATTGTCTCAAACGTTGATCGTCGCTCCTATCGAACCATCCCATTTACGACACCATACAAAGAATCCACATATGAAATCGACCTCTCACTTCCAGAAGGAACGTATGCGTTACTCATTCCTTCCTCACTGTCCTCCTCTACGATTTTGATTGATGGAGCCTCTGTTGACACAACGCGCATCGGAAATAATCGTTCAGGTGAACAACCTTCACTTCTGTTACTTGACGATGGAATGAAAGAATTCAGATTGACGGTTCAACAGACACAACAAGCAGGGAATTCAATGCCTATCGAAGAAAGTATATTGGTCGGCCCGTTACACCAGATTATGACGACTCAAAATGCTTATACCGGATACGAATTTTTCATGTTGCTCATTTCACTGCTGATTGCCGCGTTCTATGCCATCGTTTACTTGTTCCATCGAAACGAGCGGTTGTACGGCTATGGAACGGCCTTCTTTATGCTGGTGAGCCTCTCCCTCATGTCTCGGGACGGCATGTGGATCTCAGGAAGTGATAAGTTGACATTAAGTTTGACCTTATTGAGCATGAATATGTTGATTGAATTTTCGAGATGTTTAGAACGTGTACCGTTCGATCGTTTTTTAGCGATTTTGAGGTACCCGCTTTATGGAATGACCGTTTTAGCTGTCCTCCTACCTCAATCCATCTATAGCGTATTCGAATACTTTGTATGGATCATTGTATTGTTCATCTCGTTCTTTTGGATCGGATTGAACATTGGATGGCTTCTTGAAAAACAAAAAAATACGAATAAGCTCGAATTATTAACATTCACACTTGCCCAAATCATTGGGTATATCGGCATTATGATGTCGACGTTTATCGTGTCTTCCAATCAACAATTGTATGCCAATACGTTTACCATCGTTTACTTCTTATTGATGTTTTTACTACTACCGATTCACTTGTCTACGGACAAAAAGAAAAAGCAACAAGTCGAAGCTTTGGCCTCACAACATGAGATGTCATTCTTCAACGCCCAAATCAAACCACACTTCCTCTACAATACGTTTGGGAATGTGATTGCACTGTGCTATACGTCACCACCTGATGCCGCTCGTCTGCTTAGTCATTTAAGTACGTACGTCCGGTTCATTTTCGAAAATGGTCGTACCGATTACGATATCTCCATTCGACAAGAAGTGGACATGATTGACTCTTATCTCGCCATCGAACAGACTCGGTTCCGCGATTCGTTCGAGGTCGTGAAGGAGATTGATGACTCTCTATTAGACTCTACGATTCCGTCGCTACTGATTCAGCCACTCGTTGAAAATGCAGTTCGGCACGGTCTTTACCGGCATCCGGGGCAAAAACGCCTGACACTCTCCATTCAAGAACAGGATGGGATGATTGATATCCGAGTTCGTGATACAGGGAGCGGATTTGACACTGGTCAATCGAACGAATCATCAGGCATTGGAATCTGTAATATAAAACGCCGAATTGAACATCTTCCTGGTGCAACATTTGATTTAACTTCTACTCTAAATAGAGGTACTGCCGTTCACTTGCGATTACCCAAACAAGAAAGGACGAATCACGTAAATGCGTACGATTTTAATTGAAGATGAACATCATATTTTAGGGATGATGGAACGAATTGTGAAAGAAGAGCCTTCTCTTGAATGGGTCGGTTCGTTCCAAAGTCCGACTCAAGCTCTCACGTTTATTCAAGAACATCCGGTCGACCTCGTCTTTTTAGATATCGAAATGCCTGAGATGACCGGTCTTGAGCTTGCGACCTATTTACCGGAACGGACGCAAGTCGTCTTCACCACCGCACATCAACAGTATGCCGTCGAAGCGTTTAATCTGCATGCGACGCATTACTTGCTGAAGCCGATTACAGAACAGATGATCCATAGCGTCATTCCACGTATCGTTCAGCGCTATGAGGCAATCCAACAAAAAAATCCACATCAATCTTGTCGTATTCAATTCCTGGATCGTTTTTCGGTTCGAACGCAGGATGGAAATCTTGTGAAATGGCCCACTCAAAAAACCGAGGAGTTATTCGCCTACCTGGTCTATCATCGAAAACAAGTCATCAACAAATGGGTGCTCGCGGAAACACTCTATCCGGACATCGATGAACCACAGCGCGCCCTACACAATGTGTACAACGCCATCTATCGTTTGAAAAAGACGCTAGCAGAGCACGAACTCGATATTACGGTGAAGACAATCAATAATGGTTACTCCATCGAACTCGGTGAGTCCTGTGCGTGTGATTATTACGAATGGCTTGATTCAGCACAACCTTCAATCCCTAAGACTGAACTACAGAATCGATTGTTTATCGATAAAGACTATACATGGCACTAAGAAAAAGCATCTCGCGCAAAAAGCGAGATGCTTTTGTATATTAACGCCCCGTGAATCCACCATCTACATGAAGATGTTGCCCATTCACCCATGCTCCGTCTCTTCCCATCAAGAAAGCCACGAAACGCGCCGTATCTTCCGGCGTTCCTACCCGATTGTATGGGAACAATGGGAGCAGGTGCTGACGAAGTTCATCGCCAATCCATCCCGTATCTGTCGGACCCGGATCGAGTGCATTCACGGAAATCCCGTACTTCCCTACTCCGTTTGCGAGTGCAGGTGTGATCGCAATCAATGCCCCTTTTGTCGCAATATACGCTAGGTTATTCGCATCAGCCCCACCCGATACTAAAAACAAAATGCGACCGTCTTGATATCCCGCTTGCTGATAACGTTCAACAAACGCAAAAGTGAGTCCGAGTGCTCCTTCGTTGTTCACCATATAATGTTGCCTCAATACGTCGGTCGTAAAGTTCTCGGCGCTCACATGACTCTCATAGGTCGCGTTATGAATCAGTCTGCTTGGTATGCCAAGTTTAGCTTCAATCCGATCAAGTAGTGCAACTTCATCACCCGAGGCCAAGTCATACGCCTCATGCTCCACACGGGCACCCTGCTCGGTCAACTCTTGAACGAATCGATCGATGAAGCCTCTCTCTTCCCCGACTCCGTCGGTCGCGTCAAACGGACTCCAGTGCGTCAAATACAAGTCATGCCCCTCATGTGCGAGTTTTCGTGCGATGGCAGCCCCAATGCCTTGATTGCGACTGACTCCGGTAATGAGTGTAAGTGGTTTGTTCATCATGTCCTCCGATTCGATTTTTTATGTTGTTCAGTCATTTAGTGAATCGGTGCCATCATGATTCCCCTCTCATTCCTTAATGATTTCATTATATACAATTTCACCCATATATAACCTATATATTTGTAGTCCCTTCAGATATGATGAAGGTATATGATTCATCACATCGGTATTTGGAGGCGTTTATATGAAAAAGTTAATCATGACGACATTCTGTACACTGACCATCATTGCTGTCTTCTATGCCGCTTGGTCAGATGAATCGTTTGTAACCCTTACCCAATCCGTCGACGTAGATCAAAACGAATTGGAGCGTTACTTGACGACTGAAGTCATGTCCCCTAATTTCGGTGGGGACGTTTACGCGAGTTATCATATTCTCGGGACGAGTATGACTCGACAGGAAGTGTATGTATGGGCGCTTCTTCAAGAGTATTACCCAAATCATCAACAACTCGAACGAGGGACAGGGATGTCTGTTCCAATCGTCTTACGCATTGACCAATCCACAGGGGGATCACGAATAGTCGATCATACGTTACCTCGCGACGGTTCCTATTATCCTAGCGATTTATACACCTTATTCCCGTTACGTATTTCTATCGGCATTATGTATTATCCAATCGAACTTACCAACCGTCTACAACATCAACTTGAAACAGAGTTACCCCTTCCTGTATCGAATGAGTACTGAGGTTGAAACTCATAAGTCTCAATCTACCCAACATAAAAACAGGCGACCGCGCGCGGTCGCCTGTTCGTTTATTTCAATCGATCTAAGTTTTCGAGCATGATTCCTGTTCCGTGCGCTACACTGAGCGTCGGCTCTTCAGCCATCATGACTGGGAGCATGACACGCTCGGCGACGAGTTGATCGAGACCGTGAAGGAGTGATCCCCCACCTGTCATGATGATACCACGGTCGATGATGTCAGCCGCGAGCTCCGGTGGTGTCTGTTCAAGGACACGTTTCGTCGCTTCAACGATCTCGTTCGCTGACTCGGCCATCGCTTCACGGAGTTCTTCCGACGTGATCGTCACTGTACGTGGCAATCCACGTACCATGTCACGTCCGCGAATGTCCATCGACTCGTTACGTCCACCTGGGAACACCGTCGCAATTTCTTTCTTGATTTGCTCAGCTGTCCGTTCCCCGATGATGAGTTTATGCTTCTCTTTGATGGCACGGAGAATGTCCGTGTCGAAACGGTCCCCTGCAATCTTGATTGTTTCACCGCACACGATATCACCCATCGAGAGGATGGCGACATCTGTCGTCCCCCCACCGATGTCGATGATCATGTGACCGACCGGCTTCCAGATGTCCATGCCCGAACCAACAGCTGCTGCTTTTGGTTCTACGGCGAGGAAGACTTCTTTCGCCCCTGCTTTTTCAGCAGCCTCACGAATTGCTTTCGCTTCGACTGGCGTCACGTTCGCAGGTGTACAAATCAACATGCGAATGCCTCCGAAGAAGCCACGGACTTGAATTTTCTCGATGAAGTGACGGAGCATTTCTTCTGTGGTGGCGAAATCGGCGATGACTCCATCACGAAGAGGACGGATCGCCACGATATCACCAGGTGTACGACCAACCATCTCATACGCTTCTGAACCGACTGCTAGCACTTTCCCTGTAGAGCGTTTCATCGCAACGACTGAAGGTTCGTCTAAGACGATTCCTTTCCCTTTTACGTGAATGACAACGTTTGCTGTCCCTAAATCAATCCCGATATCTTTTGAAAACATGATGTATAGGTTCCTCCGTTCATTTCTTCATTGAAAAGAGCGAGAAGAGTCTCTCCTCGCTCTCGAATTCGTGCTCGTTTCTTAGTTCTGAACCATTTCACTCGTGACTTCGACAGTTCCTTGAATGCGCTCGATGTCGGCACCGAGTGCTTGAAGTTTTTTGTGGAAGTCCACGTATCCACGGTCGATATGATATAAATCACCAACGCGTGTCTCTTCTTCTGCGATGAGACCCGCTAGAATAAGTGCTGCTCCGGCACGAAGATCTGTTGCGACGACCTCCGCTCCTTGAAGACGAACGCCACCTTTGACGATTGCTGAACGTCCTTCAATTTTAATGTCCGCATTCATGCGACGGAATTCTTCCACGTGCATGAAGCGATTTTCAAATACTGTTTCTGTAATCACTGATGTGCCGCCTGCTTTCAAGACGAGAGCCATCATTTGTGATTGCATGTCTGTCGGGAATCCAGGGTGTGGCATCGTCTTCACATCGACCGGCTTCAACTCATCCGGCGCTGAGACGCGCATGCCTTCCGCTGTATCTTCGAAGTGTACACCCATCTCTTCCATTTTTGAAATCAGTGGACGAAGGTGTTCACGTTCTGCACCGATGACTTCGATGTCACTTCCTGTGATCGCACCAGCGACAAGGAATGTCCCTGCTTCGATGCGGTCAGGAATGATTGAGTGTTCTGCACCGCGGAGTGTTTCCACACCTTCGATGCGAATCGTTTCTGTACCTGCGCCACGTACGTGTGCGCCCATTCCGTTCAAGAAGTTCGCAAGGTCTACGATTTCAGGCTCTTTCGCGACGTTCTCGATGATCGTTGTGCCTTCTGCAAGCACAGCTGCCATCATGATGTTCTCCGTCGCACCAACAGATGGGAAGTCCAAGTAGATTTTTGCGCCTTGGAGACGACCTTCTACAGAAGCTTCCACGAATCCGTTGCCGATGACTGTCTTCGCACCCATCGCTTCGAATCCTTTTAAGTGGAGGTCAATTGGACGTGAGCCAATTGAGCAACCGCCCGGCATTGCGACACGCGCATGACCGAGACGAGCCAAAAGAGGTCCCATGACGAGGATTGAAGCCCGCATCTTCCGAACGTACTCGAGCGGTGCTTCATCTTTGATGTCGCCCGACGCATCGACAATGACTTCATTCTTCTCTTCATTGAACGACACCTCTGCACCGAGGTGACGAAGTACTTTATTAATCGTGTACACGTCCGCAAGACGTGGTACATTTTGTAAGATTGACTTTCCTTCGCTAGCTAACAGAGTGGCAACCAATGTTTTGAGTACAGCGTTCTTTGCTCCCTCAACGCGCACAGTACCTGACAGTTTACGTCCTCCACGGACTACAATCAAATCCTTCATATCTCTCTTTGTCCTCCAACTTCATTGTTTTTTTATATAGTGCGTCGATATCCGAGTTCGGATGTGATGATGTCGATTATTAGAATGGTTTGTAAAACGTGACCGTTTCTTCATTCGTAAATAAAATCGTAATAAATAAGTTCAAACAGAATGAAAAAAACATCATGTCAGACGAATTTATCCTACATGATAAACATATAGGAGTCGTTACAGCAGGATTACAGTTTGTTAAACATTCTGTGGCTACTGTATAGGTGCGAGCTCTTGTGCCAATCGGATATACTCCAAAAAGAACTGAGCAATCAACGAACCGAAGACGACGGCTACGAGAACGCGCAAGACAGCTGCTTGCGGGCTCCTCACTTGATTAAGCAACTTGTCCCATTTGACGGGTAAGAGTGCCCACCAAGCGACGTAAATCGCTATGACGTAAATCGCTAGCGAAAATACGGTATTGATCATCGACGATTCCCCTCTTTTCTAAAATTCGTACCATTTTTAATCATATCATGTCATGTTAGAGAAAAAAAGACACTATGTCTCAAGCTTCGAGCGGTTTTAGACCATTCGATCAACTCACTTTCTCCACAAGCACACCAAAAGGGACGTCATCCGCAGTAAGGCCTTACTACAGTAATTGACGCCCCTCACATATTTCAAACATTATTCACTCGATTCGTCAAGGTTACGGGACCAGCGGATGGCTTCTACGTAATATTGAGCCCAATCGGAATCTGTGTTATGAATAGGGATTGTCAATCGCTCATAGGCGATGACATCCTCGAGTAACATCCGCAACCCGTTCGGTTCTCCGAGTAGCGCAGCTTTCACTGGCGGGGCTACAGGCAGCTCTGCAATCAACGTCTGCATCGCCTCATCAAGAATGACATCGAGCGATGAGAAGATTCCCGTGATAAAGGCATCAAAGGAATTGACGCCACTATTTGTATCCTCCGCAATCAACTCCATCATCTTCCCTCGAATGACGCTTTGTTTAATCAATTCCTTTGATTCGGATGTCTGCATCTCACGAAGTAACATTAAATAGGACCAGCGTTTCAATTCATCTAACCCGATTCGGGCGACGGCCTGTTCGATTGACTGAATCGTGCGACGTCCTTTTTGATACACCGTATTGACGGAACGAAGCATTTTATACGATAAGTCGACACTCCGTTCGATTTGTGCTGAAATGCGTCGAAAACTAGGCTCTGGGCGATCCAGTTCTTTCAACACCTCAATGAGCGTATGACGCAGCGGATGGACTTCAGCCCCGTGTATGACGATCGGTCGGCTAAAGAAATAACCTTGGAACATCTTATATCCTAATCGTTTCGCAATCTCGTACTCTGCCGGTGTCTCGATTTTTTCTGCCAAAAACTCGACCCGGTGTCCGAGAGCATCGATTAACCTTTGCTGTTGCTCAACGGGTGTAGCTTGGTAATCTATCTTGATGATGTCAGCCAATCCAATCAAAGGGCGATACTTCTCTTCAAACACGAAGTCATCAAGTGCAATCGTATACCCTTGGCGTCTGAGCGATCGAAGAGACTGCAACACTTTCTCGGTCGGTTCGACGTGCTCGAGTACTTCAACGACGAGGGATTGACGAGGTAACAATGAGGGCACCTCTCCTTCAATCAACGTCTGTGGAAAGTTGATGAAAGCCCTCGTCCCTTCTGTTAATTCCCGAAAATTAAAGACGAGATAGGCGTTATGAATCACGTCAGCCGTTGCTAACGAATCATCGACATTCTCGAAAATGTTATTTTCGCTGCGGCGATACAACAGTTCGTAGCCGCAAACGCGTAATTGTTGGTCAAAAATCGGTTGTCGCGCAACGTAAACTTTCATTTCCTACTCTCCTTTACGATCATTCCCTCCTTTATTATCGGTCATCGTCTCTATATTTTTTACTATTTCCATGATTTAGGTTTGTGACGAAAGACCTATCTTGTCCGTCAAATACAAAAAAACTCCCACACTTTCGTGTGAGAGTCATTGTTATTCTTTCATATCGCGAATGCTCAAGCGGTTGATCGCTTTTTTGAGCGCAAGTTCCGCACGACGGAATTCGAGTTCTGAGAGCTTCGTGTCTTGGAGACGGCGCTCGGCCCGAACTTTCGCCGCAGAAGCGCGGTCATAGTCGATCTTATCCGCCATTTCGGCTGTTTCAGCTAAGATCGTCACCGTATCGGGACGAACTTCCATGAAACCGCCGCTGATTGCGATCAGCGTGCGTCCACCATCTTCGTGGCGCAGTTTGAGGACTGAGACGTCGAGTGGTGTCACCATCGGGATGTGCTTCGGTAAGATACCGAGCTCACCAGTGACCGATTTGGCGATGACCATTCGTGCGTCCCCTTCAAAGGCTGCACCATCCGGGGTGACGACGTTGACGTGAACAGTATTCATCGTCTAGTTTCCCCCTTCCGCGTAGGTCTTAGACCAACGTCTTCGCTTTTTCGATGACGTCTTCGATTGGACCAACGAGACGGAATGCATCTTCAGGAAGATCGTCGTGTTTACCTTCGAGGATCTCTTTGAAGCCGCGTACTGTCTCTTTGACTGGTACGTACGAACCTTTTTGGCCCGTGAACTGCTCAGCCACGTGGAAGTTTTGTGATAAGAAGAACTGAATACGACGTGCACGGTGAACCGTGAGTTTGTCGTCTTCAGACAACTCGTCCATCCCGAGGATTGCGATGATGTCTTGAAGTT
The DNA here is from genome assembly GCF_037619445.1 of Exiguobacterium sp. USCH10. GTDB lineage: Bacteria > Bacillota > Bacilli > Exiguobacteriales > Exiguobacteriaceae > Exiguobacterium > Exiguobacterium aestuarii_A. The sequence goes on from NZ_JAQPZO010000003.1 coordinate 19,712, forward strand.
CTTTATAACGCTGAAGCGTCTGTTGAACGTTACGCGCGACTTCATAGTGCTCTTTCCCTACGATTTCAGGAGAGAGGGCACGTGAAGTCGATGCGAGTGGGTCAACGGCTGGGTAAATCCCCATCTCCGAAAGACGACGCTCGAGGTTGGTTGTTGCATCAAGGTGAGCGAACGTTGTTGCTGGAGCCGGGTCCGTATAGTCATCGGCTGGTACATAAACCGCTTGAATCGATGTAACCGATCCTTTTGCAGTCGATGTGATCCGCTCTTGAAGCATACCCATTTCAGTAGCAAGTGTCGGCTGGTAACCTACCGCCGATGGCATACGTCCGAGAAGGGCCGATACCTCAGAACCTGCTTGTGTGAAACGGAAGATGTTATCAACGAAGAGAAGAACGTCTTGTCCTTGCTCGTCACGGAAGTATTCTGCCATTGTCAAACCAGTCAAGGCAACACGGAGACGTGCACCAGGTGGTTCGTTCATCTGACCGAAGACCATCGCTGTTTGCTTGATAACGCCTGAGTCCGTCATCTCGTGGAACAAGTCATTTCCTTCACGCGTACGCTCACCGACTCCTGCGAATACAGAAATCCCGCTGTGCTCTTGCGCGATGTTGTTGATGAGTTCCTGGATGAGGACGGTTTTCCCTACACCGGCACCACCGAAGAGGCCGATTTTACCACCTTTGATGTATGGTGCGAGAAGGTCGACGACTTTGATCCCTGTTTCAAGGATTTCAACTTTCGTTGACAGTTCGTCAAATGTTGGCGCTTGACGGTGAATCGGTGCACGAAGCACGTCAGCTGCCACTTCTTTATCATCGATCGGGTTACCGAGAACGTTGAAGACACGTCCAAGTGTCATTTCTCCAACTGGTACCGAAATCGGTGATCCTAAGTCAAGTACTTCCATACCGCGGCGAACGCCGTCAGTTGAGTCCATCGCAATCGTACGGACCGTGTCGTCACCAAGGTGAACAGCTACTTCAAGCGTCAAGTCGACACTAACATCGTCTGCTGTCGCTGCCACGTGTGTGACTTTGAGAGCGTTGTAGATGTTCGGTAAGTGGTTGTCGAACTTAACGTCGATAACTGGGCCCATGACTGCGACTACGCGGCCTTTCATGCCGTATTCGTTCATCGTGTTAGCCTCCTACAATCTAGAGAGCGTGCGCTTATTCAAGCGCCGACGCACCTCCGACAATCTCTGTGATTTCTTGTGTGATCGCTGCTTGACGCGCGCGGTTGAATTTGAGCTTGAGTCCGCGAATGAGTTCATCCGCGTTGTCTGTCGCACTCGACATCGCCGTCATCCGTGCTGCGTGCTCTGATACTTTCGCATCGAGCAATGCACCGTAGATGAGTCCTTCCGCATAACGTGGGAGGAGCGCCGCTAAGATCGTTTCTTCTTCTGGTTCGTATTCATACATCACATTGGATGCGGACTGTTCGATATCCCCGAGCGGGAGCAATTGTTGAATCTTCACTTCTTGGCTGATGACCGAGATGAACGAGTTGTAGCAAAGCTTCAATTCATCAATCTCGCTCTCGCTGAAGGCACCAACCGTCTGCTTGACGATTTCTGCGACTTCAACAAAAGTTGGTTGGTCGTTTAGCCCTGTCATCGCGCTATACACCGGAATGTTGCGTGACTTGAAGAACTGGACACCGACTTTTCCGATTACGTAAAGACGATACTCATCTGTTGATGTGTGCTTGTCTTTGAGTTCACGGTACACGTCACGCAAGACGCTGGCGTTGTATCCACCTGCGAGTCCGCGGTCTGACGTGATGACGATATAACCAGTCCGTTTGACGGGACGTACTTGAAGCATCGGGTGTGTCGCGCCTGATGTACCACCGGCGATCGACGAGATGACTTCTTGCAACTTGTCCATGTACGGCTTGAAGTTGGCGTTGTTCCCTTGGGCCCGGTTCAACTTCGATGCCGACACCATGTTCATCGCTTTCGTGATTTGCTTCGTGCTTTGGGTCGAGGTGATCCGCATCTGGATCTCACGTAATGATGCCATTTCGATTCACCACCTTAATAGACGCTCGTCACCGGATTAAACCGATGGCGAGAACGTCTTTTTGAATTCCGTAATTGCGTCGACCATTGCCTCGTCTGAAGGAAGGTTTCCTGTCTGACGGATTTCACGGCAGAGGTCTTTACGGTTTTGGTCGAGCCATGCGTTCATTTCTGTTTCGAAACGACGGATGTCTGTGACTGGGATGTCATCGAGATGACCTTTCGTGAGTGCGTAGATGATGATAACTTGCTTGTCTACAGAAAGCGGTGCGTTCAAGTCTTGTTTCAAGACTTCAACCGTACGCTGACCACGGTTCAACTTCGATTGTGTCGCTTTGTCGAGATCTGACCCGAACTGAGCGAACGCTTCGAGCTCACGGTAAGACGCGAGGTCAAGACGAAGTGTACCAGCAACTTTCTTCATCGCTTTCACCTGTGCCGAACCACCAACACGCGATACCGAGAGACCGGCGTTGATCGCTGGGCGTACCCCAGAGAAGAAGAGGTCCGACTGAAGGAAGATCTGACCGTCTGTGATCGAGATAACGTTTGTCGGGATATATGCTGAGATATCCGATGCTTGTGTCTCGATGAACGGAAGTGCTGTCAATGAACCGCCGCCGAGTTCGTCGTTCAACTTCGCTGCACGCTCAAGAAGGCGTGAGTGGAGGTAGAAGACATCCCCTGGGTAGGCTTCGCGGCCTGGAGGACGACGGAGAAGGAGCGAGAGCTCACGGTAAGCTGCCGCTTGTTTCGAGAGGTCATCATAGACGACGAGGACGTGTTGTCCACGGTCCATGAAGTACTCACCCATCGATACCCCAGCGAATGGCGCGAGGTAAAGAAGTGGTGCCGGCTGTGATGCCGATGCCGAAACGACGATTGTATAGTCGAGTGCGCCGTTTTGACGAAGCGTCTCTACTACGCCACGTACAGTCGATTCTTTCTGACCGATTGCGACGTAGATACAAATCATGTTCTCTTCTTTTTGGTTGATGATCGCATCGATGGCAACAGATGTTTTACCTGTTTGACGGTCACCGATGATGAGCTCACGCTGACCACGACCGATTGGAACGAGGGCGTCAATCGCCTTAATTCCTGTTTGAAGTGGTTCGTGAACCGATTTACGAGCCATAACGCCGTAAGCTTTACGCTCGATCGGGTTATAGTTGTCAGTCACGATTGGTCCAAGACCATCGATTGGTTGTCCAAGCGGGTTCACGACACGTCCGAGGAGTGCCTCACCGACTGGTACTTCCATGATGCGACCTGTACGTTTGACAGAGTCGCCTTCTTTAATGCCTTTGTAATCGCCAAGGATGATAATCCCGACGTTACCTTCTTCTAAGTTTTGCGCCAAGCCCATTACGCCGTTAGAGAACTCTACGAGTTCCCCCGCCATAACGTTATCGAGTCCGTGTGCACGAGCGATACCGTCACCTACTTGAATGACTGTACCTGTCTCGCTGACTTCGATTTCAGAACCGTACGAAGCGATTCGTTCTTTTAGCAGGGCGCTAATTTCTTCAGCTTTGATTGTCATTGAATTCACCCCTATTTCTTACGCATTCAACAATTCACGCTCGAGGCGTGTCAATTTCGTTTCGATCGTATCATCGTACGTCGTGTATCCGACTTGGACACGGAGTCCACCGATGACTTCTTCATCGACGACGTTCTTCAATTGGAGCGTCTTCCCGAGCTTCTGTCCGAAGACGAGTTCGACGTCTTTCAAGTCTGTTGCCGACAACGGGTAGGCGCTTGTGACAATACCCTCTGCAATTCCACGGTAGTCGTTGATATAGTCGCGGACGTATCGTGGCAAAGCGCGAACCTCTGTCGCACGGTCGTTTTCGACCATGACGAGAAGTGTGTTCACGACAATCGCCGTCATATCACCAAAGCTGTCTTTTAAAAGCTGTGCAAGCTCGCTGTCACTGACTGCTGGATTCGTTAAGAGATCCATGAGTTCAGGAGTCGCGTGGAGCACTTCATCGAGCAGACGCACTTCCGCTTCGACTTGGTCGAGCGTGCCTTGTTCCCGTGCTAAGTCGAAGAGCGCTTTGGCATAGCGTTTTGCTAGTGATGCGTTCATCAGTTCGCACCTTTCGCTTTAGACAGGAAGTCTGTGACGAGGGCACGTTGTTTCGCTTCATCGCCTTTAAGGTCTGATTGAAGGACGTGGCGTGCTGCCGAAAGCGCCTGTGTGACGACTTCCGTTTGAAGAGATTGTTTCGCAAGCTCGCGCTCACGCTCAATCGCTTTCTCTGCCTCGATTTTAATTTGTTCAGCTTCCAAACGCGCCTGCTCCACCAAGCGTGCTTGTTCTGCTTCTGCTTGTCGACGGCTTGCGTCGAGCATTTCTTTCGACTCTGTACGTGCTGCACTGAGTGCATCACGTTGTTCGACGACATAGTTTTCCGCATCTTTGCGGCTCTTTTCAGCGAGTTCAATCTCGTTCGCTACATACTCTTCACGCTGTCTCATCATTCCAAGGAGTGGTCCCCAAGCAAATTTCTTCAACAGGGCCAAGAGTACGAGGAATGTGAAAATTGTAAAGATCATATCTAGAATGCGGAGGCCTTCGCCACCAGCACCAGCTGCAATCATCATCGTATCCATGCATACCCTCCTCTTGACTAAATAAGTGAGGGAGACGTGCTCCCTCTCATGCTATTCTCGTTAACTCGGAATCAAGAGTTGAGGAGAAGGAAACCGACAGCCACACCGATGATCGGGAGGGCCTCAACCAAACCGATACCGATGAACATTGTTTGACGAAGTTCGTTTTTGAGTTCTGGTTGACGTGCTTGTCCTTGTACTGTTCCGTATACGATCAAACCGTTACCGATACCAGCTGCGAGTGCTCCAAGACCGATAACAAGTGCTGTTGCGAGAAGATTAAGTTGTTCCATTGTGTATATTCCTCCTAAAAGTTAAGTAAATAATTTGTTTGTAACGCTTTGGCGAGATGTCCGAATCAATGTTCGGCCGAAGCTTTGTGCCCGATGTACACCATTGCAAGCGTCAGGAAAATGTAGGATTGGATAACCCCGATAAAGATTGAGAAACCTTGCCATAGAATCATTGGGAAGACCGCAAAGATTGCGCCGAGCGGGTTAAGTGCTCCTTCGGCTGTAATCGCGAGTCCCAAGATGATGGTAATCATGATTTCACCGGCAAAAATGTTACCGTATAGACGCAAACCGAGCGTCAACGTGTTCGCAAACTCCTCGATCAATTTGATCGGAAGCAAGAACCAGACTGGTTTTACGAATTCCGCCGAATAGTGTTTCAATCCGTGTAGCTTCACCCCATAGTAATGCGACATTGCAACGACGAGTGTCGACAACGCCAAGGTTACGTAAGGATCGGCCGTCGGTGAGTTGAACCACAGATAGTGTCCGGAAATGACGTTAAACGGTAGACCCATCAAGTTTGAGAAGAGAATGAACAAAATCAATGTCATCCCAAATCCGATAAAGCGTCCTCCTGTCTTCCAGTCCATCGCACTAGCGATGATTCCACGCACGAACTCCGCGAAGAATTCCATGAAGTTTTGTTTGCCAGTCGGCTTCATAGCCAAACGTCTTGTTCCCCAGATGGCGAATACGAAGACGAGTAACGCTGCTATTAGCACTGTAATGACGTTCGTCCAGCTCCCGTATAACGTATAGTCCCCAAAGTGCAGAGAATATGTGGGAAACTCATGACCCATTAATATTCACCTCTTTTCCTGCTGAGCTGGGCAAGTGTGAACTCGCCAAATTGTATGATGTGGCCGGCGATTAGACCAGTTACCACCGCGATGACGGATACCCGATCTTCATAGAAAAGACCGACTATCACTGCTAACGCACCGACCGCCATTCTTGAAACGGTCCCGTGCGACTTTGGTCGACGTCCATGCTCGATGACGTCATACATGCGAATGACGCTTCGATTCTGCATATGTAGAATGATGAGACTTCCGACCCCACCGATGAACAACCCGAGAAATACGGCTTTATACATCGGGATGATGAATGCGCCGATGAGCAAAATCGCAAACCAGACGGTAAACCATTTCGTATAACGCTTCATCAGTTCTTTCTGTGCTTTTCTGTCTGCTTGAATCGTATTCATTCGTCCTCTCCTGTCAATAAACTCCGAAGGGTGAGAACTAGCGCCGTAATCCCGAACACGAGTCCGAGGATGATCGACACATTCCAACCAAACGTGCCCCAAAATTCACGTCTTTCGCCGTACTGTCCGACGAGATAACCGATGACGATCGGTCCAGCAAGTGCTGTTGAAATTTGTGAAGCGAGCGAGGCATAGGATAGGTAACGATTGTCTTTTTTCGCCATCCCGGTCCCCCTTTCACGCACGGTGCGCTTCTCTCTTCTTCACGGATTCACACTCGCGTGACCATCAAAAGTCACACAAGTTCAGAGTAATAGAAATGGCATAAGAAGTCAATGAATTTCACAATTATAAAAGCGCTTTAAATCAAGTCGTATCAATAGTTTTACGCACTTCATAAAGTAAACGATTGATGCACTTTTTAAAGAAAGTGTGAAGAAACGTTGAAATAAAAATGTTAACTTTATAACATTTCACAAACGGAATCAGATGAAGAATAGTTCAGTTATACCCCCACGTTTTGGAAATTTCAATCGGTAAACGTTTACGTTCACAAAGAGTTACGAAACGGTCGTTGACTTCATTTTGAAATCGTTTTCAACGTCCTGTTTCAGTATACCGAGGATGTTTTTGCCATGTCGAGCGATTTTGCCCATTTTTTTGTGAGGAATCTCATCGCTCTTTTTGGATGCATTTTTACGTGGCGTCTAAATGAAAGATTGCCGGATTCCTTTAAATAAGAAGAAACAGCATTCAAGTGTCTCGTGTTTTGATTTCTTTCCATTCACTTTTGTGTCTATTTTGTGACATTCAAAAATGACAAAAATTATTCAAGATGCATTATGAAAAAAAGCAGAAATCGCATCGACGATTCCCGCTTCATTCTTACTTCGTACCAAACAAACGGTCACCCGCATCCCCAAGTCCAGGAACGATATAACCGTGATCATTTAATTTTTCATCGAGTGCTGCGAGATAAATCTCTACATCCGGATGTTCTGCTTGTACACGCTCGACGCCTTCTGGTGCTGCACACAGACAAGCCAACTTGATTGACTTCGCTCCATGTTTTTTAAGAGCCGCGATGGCATCAGCAGCCGAACCGCCCGTTGCGAGCATCGGGTCGACGACGATGAAGTCGCGTTCCGTCACGTCTGTCGGGAGCTTCAAGTAGTATTCGTGTGGCTCAAGTGTTTCCGGATCGCGATAGAGACCGATATGGCCGACTTTTACGTTCGGCATCATTTTGAGGAACCCATCCACCATACCAAGTCCTGCACGTAAAATAGGGACGATTCCCAATTTCTTGCCGGCAATCATCTTTTGAGTGGAAACAGAGACCGGTGTCTCGATTTCTACATCTGTTAGGGGTAGGCTGCGCGTGATTTCGTATGCCATAAGTGAAGAAACTTCGTCGACGAGTTCACGGAACTGCTTCGTCCCCGTCTCTACTTTTCGCATAATCGTCATTTTGTGCTGAATCAAAGGATGGTCATAAACATGTACTTTTCCCATCTTGCTTCACTCCTCTCTCATTCTCTCTCGAGCATTGTACCCTAACTCTGTTGAGATGGGTAGAGCCAACTTCTATTTTAATAGAGGTCAGACGCCCTGAACGTTAATTGATTTGGAAATAGTCGTTCGCAGGGAGTTCATATGACCGAGACGTATGTTGGTCAATCAAGTAAAGTTCGGTTTCCGTCTTCCATACGTCAAACGACTGTTTCGTCAATTCTCTATATAAATGTAATTGCCCTATGTTGACGGCATTCGTCGGCTTCTCGCGCATCTGGACGTGAGACAATTCATCAAACAGTTCTTGAGTTTTTGGTCCATCTAACCAGACCGTATCTCGACTTGATTCAAAGACAGCGAGTTGCATGTCCTCATCCGCTGGTCGTGAAGACATCTTACTCTGGACAGGTCGGCGGACGTGCCCCCAGATTTCAAGGACGGTTCCATATGTTTTCGAGAGTGCGAGTGAGGTCTGTTCAGACACGTCCCCTTCGATTGGTTGTTCCGAGAGGATGATTCGTTTCATCAGTTCTCGATGGTTTCCAACGAGCGAGAGGTCCTCTTCTTTAGCATCGACTTTCATGTACGGCGCTTCGTACATACTCGGAAGAACGAGTTGTCTGAGCGACGGTCCCTTTCCAATTTGCAGGGCGATTCGATCATCGGCCCTCTTCGTCAAAAAGACATAGCCTTCATTTTCTCCACTTTGAAACGGAAAGAGTCTCGGTTCGACAATCGGGTCGAGCGTCCGTCCGTTCCGAATCGTCTCGAACGTCACGTAAATCGCACCCGTGTCCGGCGTCGTGTAACGGAATGCAGAATCTGGGATGACCGTTTCATGTGCATCGTTCACCTTAAACGCACTCGTAATTTCTTTCATGTCCTCGACGCGATCAAACTCAATCGTCGAGACGACCTCTGACTCGACGAATCGCTCTTTGTCGAGTGCTTCAAATTCCGGAATCGGTTCGATCGCAAACGTCCGCTCCATCAATTGGTTACTGTTGGCACAAGTGAGATATCGCTCTTCTCCCGCAGCAAAATACTTCACATTTTTATAGCCAAGTGCTTCATAAAGGGGATGACGGAATGTCACTTCCGCCACTTTTGCTCTTCGTTTCGGTAAGACATCGGTCGGACGCTTCTCGCAATATGTAAGTATATTTTCTTTCGTTTGTTCGGTTAATGCCACCTCAGGCTCTTGTTCGACTCGATAAGATGACAAAGGACGTAATTCAATCGCGTTCAACGTCTCGGCACCACATCCACTCAACAAGATACAACTGAGTAAGATTCCCCAGTACGTCCGCATTGATGTTCCCCTCATTCCCAATTAGGTGAAAACCACCTAAATTTTTCTTGTACATCATAACATATAACCTATTTTTGTGATGATTTCAGAATTATTACGTTTCTGATGGCTGAGTAGAAGCTTTTGATTGGATAGATTTCTACAAAAAAACCAACCTCTTGAGAGACTGGTTCTTTCGAGCCTTCAATTAATCATTCTCACGTTCATCTTCAGAAGAGTCATCTTGTGATGAATCGTCCTGTGAAGAATCCTCTTGCTCATATTGATCATCGTCGGATTCATTGTCCACTTCGATGACTGCTTGATCTCGATTCAATTCAAGTTTGACAAGATCTCCGACCCGAGGTGTGTCCTCATCGATTTCAGATTGTGCAGCGAGCGGATACGTCTTATCTTTTCCATCGATGTTGATTGTGACTTCTTGATCTGTGAGTTTGACGAGCGTTCCAGTAATATATGCATCATCATCTCCGCTCTCACGGTCCACTTCTTTCACTTCATCATTTCGATTCAATTCGAGTTTCACTCGGTCACCGACTTGCGGTGTATCGTCGTCAATCTCATGTGTTTGTGCTAAGCGGTACGTCGATTCTTTTCCATTGAAACTAATCGTGACATCTTCTTTTGTCAGACTGACAAGTGTCCCGTATAGTTCATAGTCATCTTCTACTCGTGAAGATGATGAGTCGTCGGATGCGTTGACGCTCGAATCTTCTGCTGACGAAGAATCGTCCGATTGCTCTTGTGCTGAGTCGTCACTCGCTTGATTGATCGCTTGCGGGACGATGACCGTGTCCGTCTGATTCCCACTCACATAAAATCCAATCCCTACAATTGCCATGACGCCAAGTAAAGCTCCGATGATCCAGCCGATGCGTTTCATGTTCATTTCCTCCTCATAATGTGTTCTTCTTATTTTCATCATAAGCCTCGTGTGTGAGAGCGCATTTAAGGCTTCATTAGAAGTTGATGAGAAAATGCGAAATGTTCATCATCGAGTGAGGAAAAATACACTGCCGTCAGGATCATTCGGTTCGCTTCCGATTGTCCAGCCGTTCACATCTGCGACTTCCTTCGCAATCGCAAGACCAAGTCCACTGCCGCTCCGGTCCCTCGCCTCATCCAATCGATAAAAGCGGTCGAACAAACGAGCTCTAACTTCATCTGATAAGACAGGTCCTCTGTCTCGCACTTCGATTCGATTGTCTGTCAGGTGAAGACTCGTCTCTGTTGCATATTTCAAACTATTGTCGATCAAGATGACGAGAATGCGTTGTAACGATTCACGATGTCCATACCAGCTACCGTTCGCATCGATGGGAAGGTGTACGCCGTGCGACCGTAAAAATCGTTCTGTTAACATGTCTCCAAGCTCAGCCAAATCAATGTCTTCTCGGTCGACCTCTTCAAGCGCAGCGAAGCGATTTAACTCTAGCATCGGTTCAATCAAATCGTTTCGCATCTGTCGCGACTCCGTCAAAATATGATCGATGGCCTCGGCGCGGACACTCTCGTCCTCTTGTCCCCAGCGCTGCAATAATTTCGCGTAACCTTCGATGACGGTCAGTGGTGTTTTTAGTTCATGTGAAACATCGGCGACGAAACGACGCTGTTGGTCCATTGTCCCTTCGACCCGTTCAATCATATGGTTGAATCCGTTCGAAAGGAGCGTCACTTCGTCCTTCCGGTCATCGACCTCAATCGTTTCTAATTTGCCCGATTCGGTAATCCGTTCCATCGTCTCCGTCAATCGCCGTAACGGCGACAGCCCTTGGCGTAAGATCCACCATGTACCGAGGAACGTCAAGAGCACGGCTAGGAAAAACATGACGAGAAAAATTGTCGCCAACGCTTGAATCGTGTCACTCACCGCTCGGTCTTGAAACCCGAATGCCAGCCCATCCGTCGTGGCGACGACGAACCAGTCATCGATGAGTGCGGGTTCTCCGTAATTGATGGGAAATGTCGTCCCGTCCGGCACTTCTCCACCGATGATTCCCCACTCCCCGTTTTCTTGACGCTCTAGAACGACACTGTCTTCATGAAGGGACAGCACGGCATCGCTATTTCGGACGTCTTCTTCTAATAAGTTTAACGCTTGTAGTAACACATCAAAACGTGAATCGACGATCTCTTGCCTCGCGACGAACCATGTCACGCCAAACGAGACGAGAAGGAGCAGCAACATGAACCCGGTCATCGCCCAGGCGATTTTTGTACGTAACATGCTCACTCACCACGCTTCAACATATACCCGACACCACGGACGGTTTGAATCCAAGACCCGGTCAGTTTCTTTCGGACATAACGGACATATACGTCCACAACGTTCGTGTCACCAAAGTAATCGAATCCCCACACATGTTCGACGAGTTGATCACGGGTCAAGACGCGCTCAGGGTTCTCTAAAAAGAAGACCAATAAATCAAACTCCCGTCGCGTCAAATCGATTTTATTTCCCTCGCAATACACTTCATGTCGATTCACATCGACTTTGAGTGTCTCATAGGTCAGGACATGCTCAGAATGGTCCTGCCGAACGAGCTGGCGCATGCGCAAAAACGCCCGGATTCGAGCGAGCACTTCTTCAATTTCGAATGGTTTCGTGATGTAGTCATCGGCACCTAGGTCGAGTCCACTCACTTTGTCATAGCGGTCTCCCCGAGCCGTCACCATGAGAACGGGCAACAGTGGTCGTTCTTCTTTTAATCGACGGACCACCTCGAGTCCGCTCATTTGAGGCAACATGATATCGAGTAAGACGAGATCGATTTCGTCGGCGACGGCCCGCTCTAAACCACTACGCCCATCTGTCGCCACGACGACTTCATACCCTGCATGCTTCAACTCTAGTTCCAGTAACCGTGCAATCTTCGAATCATCTTCTACGACCAGAATCGTCTGCATCCTGCTCACTCCTTTGAAAAAACGCCGAGCGGACCGCTCGACGTATTGGTATTCATTTCCCGAAATCAATCCTCAAAAAACAGACGGACGCCTTCCGGGATTACCGATTCAACTTTTCGTTCAAAACGGTCTTCCCATTGGTCCCACGTTGCATCCACTTGCTCGATTTGCTGCTCGATGCCCGTTGCCGCGAGCGACAATTGCGTGAGGCTTGATTGCCCCGGTGTCGTAAAGAACAAGAAACCGGCAAGTCCGATTCCCATCAGGCCGATTGCCAACAGACTACTCCCAATCATTTTCATTAAACGTTTCATTCGTGCATCCCTCCTACTCGCATCATACGAGGTGAAAACGAGAAATCGAGGTGGAGTTCATTAAAATTTCATGAGAAAAGGCGTTGCTTGCGCAACACCTCACTCGTCGAGCACGGATTTCGCAATCGGCGCCCAATACGTTCCTTTCATTTCTGACACGGTCGTCAGCGTATCCCGATAAGCCGGATCGTCCGCTTTTTTCTCGGCAATCCCTTTCATCCATAGGACATCTGCCTTGTACCCAGACTCAGGATAGGAATCGAGATAAGCCGCGTAATCCGCGATTTTCGCTTTTCCTAACTTATTGTCGACAAGGAGTCGATAAAATCCAACCGCCTGCTCTTGACCTGCTTTCGCTTTCCCGTCGAGCAACTGTTCAGCTTGCTCGTACTGTTTGTCTTGTACGAGCGCTTCGACCTCCGCTAACGGCACGACGTCAGTCGCTTGATCCGGCTTCTCTTCCGCCGAATCACTTGACGTTTCTTCTTGACCTTGTAGCTGTTCATTTTCCTTCTCAAGTCGAGCGACTTCCGCTTCTAGTTCCTTCAAGCGCTCCGCCATCGCCTCTTCCTCGGTCACCGTCTCGACGACGACTTGATCGGTCTCGCTTGGCGGGACAACCGGAGGTGGGGTATCTGGCCAAAACACGAGCGCAGCGGCAGCAAGTCCCACGACGAGCGGAAGACCGAGCCATTTCTTATCAAACTTGAACGCCTGTCGCCACTCGGCTAAATCTGAGTGCTGGATGACGGCCGGAGAAAACGAACGAAAGCGGCGCTTGGCCGCTTTTTTCCCGTTCGCCTTCACTTCTAGCGCAAGACCTAGTCGATGGAACGCAGCGGGCACTTTCATCCCGAGGAGCGGTACGATTCGTTCGCTCGCTTCTTCGTAATAGCCATGGTCGAGGAGCGTCGTGATGACCCCGAACTCACTGGCGACAAGACGGAAAGATGGGTCGTGTTCCCCCTTACGAGCCAACCATTCCGTCATATCGAACAATGGGAGTTCGGATAGCTCTCGTTCTGCGAGTGTCCGGATGTCCATTGACTCAGCCTCGTTCTGGGTAAAGTGGGAACTTCGCAGTTAACGTACGCACGTCTTGAAGTGCTTCTGCGAGTACCGACTCATCTTCATGTTGTTTGAGTACACGACCGATTAGGCGTGCCACTTCTTGCATATCGTCCTCTTTGAAGCCACGCGTCGTCATCGCTGCCGTACCGAGACGGATTCCGCTTGTGACGAATGGTGACGCTGGATCGAATGGGATCGTGTTTTTGTTGACCGTGATCCCTGCAGCGTCGAGCGCATGCTCCGCCGCTTTCCCTGTGATGTCGATTCCTTGAAGGTCGACGAGTAAGAGGTGGTTGTCCGTTCCGCCCGATACGATTCGGAGCCCCTCTTCTTCAAGACCAGCCGCAAGTGCCTGTGCATTGGCGATGACTTGACGTTGATACTCTTTGAATTCTGGTTGGAGTGCCTCTCCGAACGCGACTGCTTTCGCTGCGATGACGTGCATGAGCGGTCCACCTTGAATTCCTGGGAAGATGGATTTGTCGATTGCTTTCGCAAACTCTTCTTTACAAAGAATCATACCGCCACGTGGTCCACGAAGTGTCTTGTGCGTCGTCGTCGTGACGAAATCCGCATGCTCGACTGGGTTCGGGTGAAGACCTGCTGCCACGAGTCCAGCGATGTGCGCCATATCGACCATGAGGTACGCATCGACACTGTCTGCAATCTCACGGAACTTCGCGAAGTCGATTGTACGTGGGTAAGCCGATGCACCCGCGACAATCAATTTCGGTTTATGTTCTTTCGCGAGCGCTGCGACGACGTCATAGTCGATGTGTTCTGTCTCTTTGTCTACACCGTATTCGACGAAGTTATACTGCACTCCCGAGAAGTTGACCGGGCTACCGTGCGTCAAGTGACCACCGTGTGACAGGTTCATCCCGAGCACCGTGTCTCCTGCTTCAAGCACTGTGAAATAAACTGCCATGTTCGCTTGTGCACCAGAGTGTGGTTGTACGTTCGCATGTTCTGCACCGAACAATGCTTTCGCACGGTCACGCGCCAAGTTTTCAGCGACGTCGACAAACTCACAGCCACCATAATAACGGCGTCCTGGATATCCTTCGGCATATTTGTTCGTCAATACGCCTCCTTGCGCTTCCATGACTGCTTCTGAAACAAAGTTTTCTGAAGCGATGAGTTCGATGTTGTCGCGTTGACGACCGAGCTCGTGTTGCATTGCCTCAAACAATTCTGCATCCTGCACTTTTAACTTCGTCGTGTTTACCATGTGAAGACCCCCTCTAAATGTCTAAAAATCAACACCCCCATCGTACCACACGCTTGTTTTTTTGGGTATCGCTATAATCTGACGAAAAGTTGGGTATCATTTAGAGAGAATCCAAAGGAGGTCACTTCATGATTGAGACAAAAGAAATCACAATTACACCGTTCGAACGCACCCGAACGCTTCGGGTCTATACACCTGCCGATTATGAGACATCGGAAAAACGGTATCCCGTTCTCTATATGCATGACGGGCAAAACTGTTTCGCCGACGAGGAGGCAAGCTATAACATGAGCTGGCGCGTCGGTGAATATTTAGACGCCTCGAAACGTGACTTGATCGTCGTCGCACTCGATAGCGCACCTGGGGAAAAACGACTCGATGAGTACGGACCATGGGAAAACCCATATATCGGGGACAGCCTGCTCGGACGCGACATCGTCCTCGGCGGAGAAGGATCGGCGTATATCGAATATATCGCTCAAGAATTGAAACCAAAAATCGATGCCGACTACCGGACCATTCCGGAAGAAACGGCGATGATGGGAAGCTCGATGGGTGGACTCATCTCGGTCTACGCAGCGTGTGTGTATCCTGAAATTTTTAAACGCGTTGCTTCCTTATCATCTGCCTTCTGGTTCAATCAAACCGAACTGGAGCAATTGATTGAGGCAAGTGACTTAAAAGGTGTAGAACGTCTCTATTTAGACGTCGGTGCCAAAGAAGTCGAAGAACCGATGGAGAACGGACCGACGAACGAGATGTACCGTGAATCGAGCGAACGGGTGTACAACCTGTTAAAAGACAAGGTCGAGCACATCCGTTTCGAAGTGATCGAAGAAGGCGTCCATAACGAACTTGCCTGGCGCGAACGTTTCCCGATGGTCGTGTCGTATTTATTCGGAGAAGAATTATAACCACAAAAAAGAATCGCATTCGGTCGAAAAACCTGAATGCGATGCTTTTTATTTGTTTGGATATTGAGCCCTTGGCCCACCAATCAGTTTTGGTCTCGTGACCGCGAACGTGACGTACGCTTCGCCGAGATGTTTCGACGATAGTCGGACCGGGATGGCCACTGGCTTCAAATGCATCCCAATCAACGTCGAGCCGATATCGATTCCCGCATCCGCTTGAATCGATTCGACGACACATGGTTCCTCGAAGTTCGCATATGCCTTCTCCGACATCGCCCCACCCGCAGAACGGACAGGAACGACCGTCACTTCCGTGAGACCGAACTGCTTGAGCGTCCGTCGTTCCACGGTGAGAGCACGGTTGATGTGCTCGCACCCTTGAAACGCCAAATGGACACCTGTCTTCTCTCTAAACTCAAGGAAAGCTTCCATCAACTCTTCTGCGACGTCGATGGACCCTGCCTTCCCAATCGTCTTCCCAAGCACTTCACTCGTGGAGCATCCGATGACGAGAATACGCTCATCATGTAACGGGAACCGTTCGTGAAGCTCCGTTAATAATCCGAGAAGTTCCGTCTTCATCGGGCTCACTTCGATTCGTATGCGCTCATCTTGTCGACACGATTTAAATGGCGACCGCCTTCAAAGTCTGTATCGAGCCACGTCGCCACCAAGTCGACCGCAAGACCAGGTCCGATGACACGCTCGCCCATCGTCATGATGTTCGAGTCGTTATGCTGACGTGTCGCTTTCGCACTGAATGAGTCGTGAACGAGTGCCGCACGAATCCCTTTGACTTTGTTCGCTGCAATCCCGATTCCGATTCCTGTACCGCAAATCAAGATTCCGCGATCGAATTCGCCTGCCGCGACAGCTTCTGCGACCGGAATGGCTACGTCTGGGTAGTCAATCGAGTCAGCCGAGTGCGTGCCAAAGTCTTTATACTCATGTCCGAGTTCCTCAAGCAATGCTACGATGTCTCTCTTTAAGTTGAATCCGCCGTGATCGGCGCCAATTGCAATTTTCATTCGTTCATTCCCCCGTCTTCTTTGGTAGGCGTCTCGGTGGTTTCGTCACC
Organism: Exiguobacterium sp. USCH10; assembly: GCF_037619445.1. Classification (GTDB taxonomy): domain Bacteria; phylum Bacillota; class Bacilli; order Exiguobacteriales; family Exiguobacteriaceae; genus Exiguobacterium; species Exiguobacterium aestuarii_A. The sequence goes on from NZ_JAQPZO010000003.1 coordinate 36,214, forward strand.
TTTGACCCATCATTCGTTAATTTTAACACAAGTCGATTCACGAGTGGCTCGAGTTCGTTTCGCACTTGACGATACACATTCATCGAACCGCCGAACGGGTCGTTGATGTCTCGCTCAAGCCCTGTCACGAATTCGTAGAGCGTGTACGTCCGCTCCGCCAAATCCGGGTATGTATCCCGAATTTGTTCACGGTGCGCACGTGTCATCGTCAAGATGATGTCCGCCCAATTTCCTAACACCTCATCGAACGTCTGGGTGACGTGATCGAGCTCAATCCCACGTTCTCTGAGAACTTGCAGTGCATTTTCAGAAGCATCGAATCCTTGCATCGTCCGTAGACCGGCTGAGCGAATATCAAACTCGTCCCCAGTCATTTTCGAACGGAGCAAGGCCATCGCCATCGGGCTTCGGCACGTGTTGCCACTACATATGAATAATACGCGTTTCATTGACATCGCGTGTCCTCCTCTATGTCTTTAGGCATCTTTCGTCGGGTGAACGACCTTCCCTCCCGCCGCTTTGTACAAGCGGTTGTAAACGGCTAAGGCGACCCCGACCGGTTCAATCTTGTTCACATAAATCTCATCGACGTCCGTTTCATCAAATCGACGAAGGGCATCGTATAAACGTTGCGCCGCCACTTCCATCGAAGTACCGAGGGAATAGGTGACATCAGCCATTGTCGGCTCTTCATCGAATACGAGTGCACCGATCCGCAACCCTGTTTGCTTCCGCTCCTCGATGACACGTTGCAAATCCTGACGTGTGCCATCGACTAAAAAGACGGGCGCCGTTGGGGCATAATGCGTGTATTTCATTCCCGGTGATCGTGGTGCGGCTTTGTCGTCACTCAAATTGGCATCTAAGGCAACCGGTCCGATGACAGCTTCGATTTCTTCTCGCGTCACGCCACCCGGTCGTAAAATCGTCACCGTGTCACCCGTACAATCGATGACGGTTGACTCGACGCCGATTCCAGTTGGTCCTCCATCGACAATCCCCGCAATCCGCCCGGCCAAATCGTCAGCCACATGTTGAGCGGTCGTCGGAGACGGACGCCCGGAACGGTTTGCACTTGGTGCCGCAAGTCCTAAGCCTGACTCGCGAATCAACTCAAGTGCCGCCGAATGATTCGGCATCCGAAGTCCGATGGAATCCAGTCCTGCGGTCACGAGCGATGAGGCTCGGCCGTTTGAAGGCAAGATGATCGTCAAAGCGCCTGGCCAAAACGCATCCATCAAGCGCTTGGCAACAGGAGGAATCGTATCGACAAACAACTTCGTTTGTTCGATTGAAGCGATATGGACGATGAGTGGGTTATCCGACGGTCGGCCCTTCGCCTCAAAAATCTTGCGAATCGCCACATCATTCATGGCGTCCCCTGCGAGACCATAGACCGTTTCTGTCGGCATGGCGATGATTTCACCCGCTTGAAGAAGACGTACCCCCTCTTCAATCTCATTCGATTTAATCCATTTCGTTTCCATACGCAATCCCTTCCCTTACGGCATAGACGATACGGTCCTTGCCGTTTATATCTTTTAAAATACCCGTTTCTGCTTCAGGATAACGTTCAGACAGTAATGATTTCACATCTTGTCCTTGGTTATACCCGATTTCAAACGCAATCAATTGCCAATCGGCACGTAAGACGCGCACTGACTCTGAAATCAGTTGGCGATACATATCGAGCCCATCCGCTCCGCCAAAGAGTGCGAGATGCGGTTCATAACCGACAACCGTTTCATCTAATAGCACGTCTGCCTCGATATATGGTGGGTTCGAGACGAGAATTCGAATCGATTGATCGGCAATCGGGGCGAGCCCGTCTCCTTCATAAAAGAGAACATTCGCACCGAGCGCTTCCGCATTCCGTTTCGCGACCGCAATCGCTTCCGGGGAAATATCGACCGTCTGTACCCGGACACCGAGTTCTACACTGAGCGTGATCGCAATCGCCCCGCTCCCTGTTCCAACATCCACGATTTCATCGTCCGCTACGTGACGAATTTGTCCGAGAAGCCAGTCAATCAACTCTTCTGTTTCCGGTCTTGGGATCAAGACGTCCCGATTCACTTCGAACGAGCGACCATAAAACGGCGCCTGTCCGATCACGTGTTGCACGGGTTCTCCAGTCAATAGACGCTCGATTCCGGCTTCGAACCGTTCCGCTTCATCCGCGGATAGTTCATCCGACAATCGAATGAGGAGACCCGTCCGGTCGACATCGAGCACGTGCATGAGCCACCATTCGGCAGCCGCACGGTCACGCCCGGCCTCTTGAAGCCGCTCTTCTGTCTGCTTGAGTAGCGCGGCGACACGCATCATTCCGCATCCTCCATGAGACGTGCCTGTTCATCCATGATGAGGGCGTCAATGATGTCCTCGAGTTCACCCGCTAATACACGATCTAACTTTTGGAGCGTCAATCCGATACGGTGATCGGTGACACGACTTTGTGGGAAGTTATACGTGCGAATCCGTTCAGAGCGGTCCCCTGTTCCGACAGCAGATTTCCGCTGTGCCGACAGTTCTTCCATATGCTCGCTTTGCATTTTGTCATATAGGCGTGCCCGAAGGACCTTCATCGCCTTGTCTTTGTTTTTATGTTGCGATTTCTCATCCTGACACGAGACGACGAGACCAGACGGGATGTGTGTCAAACGGACAGCGGACTGCGTCGTGTTGACGGACTGTCCCCCTGGACCTGACGATGTGAACGTATCGACACGTACATCTTTCATATCGATGTGCACCTCGACATCTTCCGCTTCAGGTAAGACGGCAACCGTCGCCGTAGACGTATGAATCCGTCCACCTGACTCCGTCGACGGGACGCGTTGTACACGATGCGCGCCGTTCTCAAATTTGAGTTTTGAGTAGGCACCTGCCCCGTTGATCATGAACGTGACTTCTTTGAACCCACCGAGCTCCGTATAGTTCGCGTCAATCAGTTCAACTTTCCAGTTTTGACGCTCGGCGAAGCGCGTGTACATCTTATATAAATCGCCTGCGAAAAGGGCTGCCTCGTCTCCTCCTGCTGCACCCCGGACTTCGACGATGACGTTCTTATCATCGTTCGGGTCTTTCGGAAGCAACAAAATCCGCAACTTCGCTTCTAACTCTTTCACTTCCGGCTCCAAGAGGTTCATCTCTTCTTTAGCAAGCTCGCGCATGTCGGCGTCGAGTGTCCGGTCTTCGAGCATCACCTTCGCTTCTTTGAACGCCTCGCTCTTCTCTTTATATTGACGATACATCTGTACCGTCTCTTCTAACTGCGCCTGTTCTTTCGAATATTGTCTCAACTTCGTCGAGTCGCTGAGCACTTCTGGGTCGGCGAGCATTTCATTCAATTGCATATAGCGATCTTCTAATACACTTAAACGGTCAAACATAATGATCCGTCCTTTCTCCGTCAAATCAAACTCTATCTATTATAGCAAAAAAACGGACCGCCGAGGGCGGTCCGTCGATTCATCAGTCTGCCACCGTATGGCGGACCGGATGTGGTTTATTCGGTACGTCATGGCAGTGACGGCATCGCGGTTCGTACGACTCCGAAGCCCCAACCAAGATGACTGGGTCTTCATAACGAGCCGGCTGTCCGTCAATCAAGCGTTGCGTCCGTGAAGCCGGTGCACCACAAGACAAGCAGATCGCCTGCAGTTTCGTCACAAACTCTGCACGCGACAACAGCTCAGGCATCATTGTGAACGGTTCACCTCGGAAGTCCATATCGAGCCCGGCGCAGATGACGCGTTTGTCCTCGTTCGCGAGTTGTTCGATGACATCGACGATCCCTTCGTCAAAGAACTGTACCTCATCGATTGCGATGACTTGCGTTTCTTCGCGCACGGCATCGTATAAGTCTTGGCTCGACGCGACGGGTACCGCCACGACCGAGTTGCCCGTATGTGAGACGACGTTCTCTTCATGATACCGGTCGTCGATTGCTGGTTTGAACACTTGGACCGGAATCTTTCCATAGTGAGCGCGGCGGACACGGCGAATCAATTCCTCCGACTTCCCTGAAAACATACTCCCACAAATCACTTCAATCCAACCATATCGGTTCGTCACATGCATCATTGTTCTTCGCCCTCTCCATCGATAATCGCTTTCCGATTATACCTATCTTTCGAGTTGAGGAAAAGGGTTGACTTCTTCCAAATTCTCTTTGAAGTGAATCTGTCCTTTACTCGTCAGCTTTCGCTTCTTTTTGCACATCAATTAATTTCAATTTTCGTGCGAGCGGACGAATCGTAAGACCGTGTAACGTTACGGAAATGAAGACGAGTCCGAGCGTGAGCGGCAACATTTGCTTCGCATCGTCAATCCCGAGATGCGCGACTTCTTCTGCAAAAAATCCAGCGACCGTCATCGCGACGATTCCACGCGGTGCAATCCAGCCGATGAACCCTCGTTCCGCTAGCGGCAGTCCTCCCCCAATCGTTGACAAGTAAATCGCAACCGGACGAACCAAGAAGAGAATCCCGGCAATCGTCAAGAGCAGCGGCCATTGGAAGATATTTAAGAGCTCTGCGCGTGAAAGCGACGCCGTCAATAAGATGAAGACAGACGAAATGAGCAAGATTGAAATGTCTTCTTTAAACGATTGCAGTTCTTCGATAATCTCTTCGTCCCGATGTTTCGTATTGGCCATCGTCATCCCCATCGCCGTCACGGCGAGAAGACCGACTTCATGCATCATGAGTTCGCTGAGCGAGAACAAAATGAGGACGGCCGTCAATGTGACCGAGGCACGCAGGTAACGTGGTACTTTCTCCGCGACAAACCACCCCATGAGGAGATGCCCAAACAAGTATCCGAGTCCGATCCCGACAATACAAGCACCGGCAAACAAGAGCTGCATCCATAAGTCCATTCCTTCATATACGATGTATCCGAGCCGGACGACGAAGAGCCCGAGCAGCGCCCCGACCGGATCGACGATAATTCCCTCCCACTTCAAAATCGCTCCGACACGATCTTTCAAGTGCGCCTGTCGCAATAACGGGATGACGACAGTCGGACCCGTCACAACGAAGAGTGCGCCCATCGTCCACGCGACGACCCAGTGTAGCCCGCCGACATATTGAATGAGTAGCGACATTCCGACGAACGCCAGGGCGACTCCCACCGTGACGATGCGGACGATCGACCGTCGGAATTGATTGATTTCGCTGAAGTGAAGACCGAGACTTCCTTCGAATAAGATGATGGCGACCGCAAACGAGATGATGGGACTATATAAATCCCCGAGTAGTTCACGCGGATCAAACAGCCCGAGAATCGGACCTGCCAACACCCCGGCGAGCGTCATAATGATGATTGCCGGAATTTGATAGCGCCATGCCAACCACTGTGACATGATGCCGACCCCGATTAACAAGCTGATACTGATGAGTATAAGTTCCATAACGGCCCCCTAACGACAGTCTTTTGTCTCTTTACCCGCGTCTATGCAACAAAAAACCGCCAAGGGCAATCCCTAGGCGGTGAGCATACAACTTTACGATTAACGTTGGTATTTCTTGTTGAAGCGCTCGATACGACCATCTGCAGATGCGAATTTCTGGCGACCTGTGTAGAACGGGTGCGAATCAGAAGATACATCGACACGGATGAGTGGGTACTCGTTTCCATCTTCCATCGTGATTGTCTCGTTAGAGTAACGAGTTGAACCAGTGATGAATTTGAATTCTGTCGTCGAGTCCATGAATACGACTTTACGGTATTCTGGGTGGATTCCTTGTTTCATTGCTTTTCAACTCCTTCGGCCCTAAGTATTCTTTCAACCTAGAGAAAGTTCACTAGAATATAATATCACCCTACTATAGGATTTACAAGTCTGTTTTCGTTTTTTTCACCGGTCGTCTTTTTTTCTTATCTGCCTCTAACGCAGCGAAAAAGTCTAGGTTCGTTTTCGTCTCACGGACACGGCGTAAGAAGTGTTCGACAAAGTCCGAAGACTCGTTCATCGTGCGGCGAATCGTCCATAGCGAGTCGAGTTCGTCCTTGCCGAGTAACAGCTCTTCTTTCCGCGTCCCCGAACGACGAATATCGATTGCCGGGAAGATACGGCGTTCCGCCAATTTCCGATCCAGGTGGAGTTCCATATTCCCCGTTCCTTTGAATTCCTCATAGATGACGTCATCCATTCGTGAACCGGTATCGACGAGTGCGGTCGCAAGAATCGTCAAGCTACCTCCGTCTTCGATATTACGGGCTGCCCCGAAGAATTTTTTCGGTTTGTGGAACGCTGCCGGGTCAATCCCCCCAGAGAGCGTCCGTCCGCTCGGCGGAACGGATAGGTTATACGCACGCGTCAATCGTGTGATGGAATCAAGTAAGATGACCACGTCTTTTTTATGTTCCACGAGACGCATCGCCCGTTCGAGGACGAGCTCTGAAATGCGCGCATGGTTTTCCGGTGTCTCATCAAACGTCGAGAAGGCCACGTCCGCATCCGGTACAGAACGTTGGATGTCGGTCACTTCCTCTGGTCGCTCATCAATCAACAGAATGATGAGCTCGACGTTCGGATGATTCGTCGTGATCGAGTTCGCAATCTCTTTTAAGAGCGAGGTTTTCCCCGCTTTCGGTGGCGCGACAATCAATCCACGTTGCCCGAATCCGACAGGGGCAATCATATCCATGACACGTACAGAAAGATGTTTCGGCTCTGTCTCGAGCACCATCTGTTGTTCTGGATAAATCGGTGTGAGTGCCGGGAAGTAATCGCGTGACCGCGTCGAGTCCGTCGACTCCCCGTTGACCGCCTCTACACTCAACAATCCTTGGAATCGTTCGTTCTCTTTCGGTTTGCGGACTTTCCCCGTCACGAGGTCCCCGTTTCGGAGGTTGAAACGACGAATTTGTGAAGCAGCGATGTAAATGTCTTCTGAAGATTGAGAGTAATTGATTGGTCGGAGGAAGCCAAATCCGCCGTCATTTTGCGACTGAGGATTCGGTGGAATGATTTCTAGAATACCTTCGAGGAAGTATAAATCTTTTGATTCGGCCTGAGATTTCAAAATTCGGAACATGAGCTCACGTTTCCGTGCTTCTCGGAAGTTTGGAACTTTGACTTCTTTGGCGATCTCATATAATTCTTTTAACGTCTTCGTCTCGAGTTCACGAAGCGTGTAATTTTTTGTCGGTTCTGTCTGTTGACTCATTCAAGTCACCTATCTTTCTACATTTCATTACAAGAAGTATTCAACTTGATTCTTTTTGTTCTGTCATCATCTAATCACATTTTCTCCGTGTCGTCACCGTTCAAAAATCACCTTTTGTCTAACCGTTTCCCTCTTGTACAAAACCTTACACAGTAAAAGATGATTTTGTAACAAAATAAGTGCTATATCCACATATTGTTTCATTTCTGTTACAAGAAAACGCTTTTTTGACTTGTGATTGAAAAATGCCATCGGTCTTGCGCATGATATAGTTTATTTGCACAGGAAACCGGGTAATACTCGCAACTTGTGCTCGACTATTAAAATATTACTCGACTTTGTCATATAATAACGATTTGATTTTAAAAACGGAGGGAATTACACAATGTTAAAGCGTATTGCATCTATCGTCGTCGCTGCTACTGTTGCTTTCTCGGGTCTCATGTTCTCAACTGGTGAACAAGCAGAAGCCGCTACTGGTACTTTCGCTTATTCGAAAGTCAACGGCTTGAACATCCGCACTGCCCCGTCACTTACGTCATCGAAAGTTGTCGCGAAGATGGATAAAGGTCAACGCTATACATACCTTGGTAAATCCGGTTCGTTTTATAAGATCAACTACAAAGGCACACACCGTTACATTTCAGCTTCTTCAACGTACACATACTTGAAGCCGAGAACATCCACTACAACAACGACGACAGTTTCAACGTCATCTTCAAGCAAACGTGCGAAACTCGTTGCTGAGTCGAAAAAGTACCTCGGTACACCTTACCGTTACGGTGGAACAACGACTGCTGGATTTGACTGCTCAGGCTACACTGGACATGTTTACAAAAAAGCAATCGGCAAAACACTCCCACGTTCTTCACGCCAGCAATACTCAAGCGCGAAGAAAATCTCGAAGTCATCGATTCAAGCTGGTGACCTCGTCTTCTTCTCACACTCAGGTGGAACGATCCACCACGTTGGGATGGCACTTAGCAAAACGCAAATGATCAACTCAGAAACAGGCGGCGTGAAATACGCGAGCTTCACTTCTGGATACTGGGCACCACGTTACGTTGGCGCTGGATCATACCTCTAATACAACATCACGACTCGGTTCATTGGAACCGAGTCGTTTTTTATTTTTGTTTGAGCGCACCTCTTGCATTCGTCGCCGCGAAGACAATCATGAGTACACTCATCGTACCAGCGACCGCGAGTCCTGCCGATAGAGCGCCCCAGTCAATCTCCGGTTGGGTCAGGACGGCCCGCATCCCTTCAAAAATGTACGTGGTCGGATTGAATGTCGCCGCGACTTTCAGCCATTCCGCCTCAATCAATTCTTTCGGAACGAACGTCGTCGATAGGAAAATGAGAGGGAAGAACAATAGCGTACCCGCCTGCGCCGCTTGTGCATTCCGTGTCTTTAACGCGACGCCTACGGAATAGCCTGCGAATCCAAGACCGAAACCGATGGCGAGTAATACTGTGAAGAAAAAGCCGACCGCCCCTACCGGAATCGTGAGACCCAGTAAAAATGCGACCGCAAAGATGAGTAGCGTTTGGACAAGTAACTGCAGCATCCCCGCAATCATTGGTCCGAGTACGATCGCAGTCCGGGTCGCGGGAGTCAATAATAACCTCGCAAAATATCCACTCTCGATATCACGGACAAGCGCCTGTCCTGTTCCCCCTGCCCCACCGACCGCTCCCGAGACGATCGATACCGGTAAAATGAAGTTCAAGTAGTCACTTCCTTCGAACTGAGGAAGGGACGCCACGCTCGACAGACCGCTCGTGTACACGAGTAAAAAGAAAACAGAGATGATCAAGTTCGGAATAAATGAAAACGGATTTCGGATTGTCGTGACTAAACTCCGTTTCGTGAATAACCACGTCTCAGTCCACACGAAGCTCGCCCCCTTCATAAGATTCGCCCGTCACTTGTAAGAATACGTCATCAAGCGACGGTTGTTTCACCGTCAAACGTTCAGGTTGTAGCCCTTGTTCATCTAACGCCCGAACGATTTCGGTCAGCGTCACATCACGCAGTTCGAACGATACATGGTTCCCGTTCGCCGTCGTCTGAAAGAGCGCGGCGGCAGTCGTCGCATCTGACTCGTTCGAGAAATCCATCGCAATCGTCTCACCGCCGACGAGTTGTTTCAGCTCCTCTGCCGTTCCTTCACTGACAATCTTCCCGTGATTGATGATGGCGATTCGGTCAGCCAATTCATCCGCTTCTTCTAAGTACTGGGTTGTCAAAAAAATCGTCGTCCCAAACTCTTGGTTCAGTCTGCGCACTTCATTCCATATTTCAATCCGACTCGCCGGGTCGAGACCCGTCGTCGGCTCATCTAAAAACAAGACGGTCGGGCGATGGACGAGCGTAAGGGCTAAGTCAAGACGTCGCCGCATCCCACCTGAATATGTTCCACTCCGTCGATCTGCGGCATCTGTCAGGGAGACGACTTCTAATAATTCATCGGCACGACGACGCGCCTCCTCGTTTGACATCTTAAACAATCGCCCTTGTAAGACGAGCAACTCACGCCCCGTCAGCACTTTATCGATCCCGGTTTCCTGTAAAGCGACCCCAATCGACAGGCGGACGTCTTTTTCTTGTTTGACGACATCGAATCCGTTGACTCTTGCCACTCCGGATGTCGGACGCACGAGCGTCGTCAACATTTGCACCGTCGTCGATTTACCGGCGCCGTTCGGTCCTAAAAATGCAAAGATTTCCCCTTCTTTCACGGAGAAGGAAACATCGTTCACCGCCGGAACATCTTTAAATGTCTTCACGAGTCCTTCCACTTCGATCATCATCCCCACCTCCTGACTATCCATTCCCGTTTTCACCACAAAAAAGTCGCGGACGTTTACACATCCGCGACTCCATCTTATTCGGGTTTCATGACCATTTTCGGTTTTTTCGTGAGGGAGTGGTTCCCTTCTACGAAGCGTACGGTACCAGACTTGGCACGCATGACAACGGAATGCGTTTGCCCACCTTGCGACGTGAATTGGACGCCACGTAACAATTCACCGTCCGTGACACCTGTCGCCGCAAAGATACAATCCTCACCCTTTACTAAATCATTGAGGAGAAGAATCCGATCCGTGTCTTCGATGCCCATGTCATGGCAACGTTGTTTTTGTGCCTCATCTTCTGGGAGCAGACGTCCTTGGAAATCTCCACCGAGACACTTCATCGCGACAGCGGCGATGACGCCCTCAGGTGCCCCACCTGAACCGAGTAGCAAGTCGACACCTGTTTTCGGGAAAGCCGTGTTGATCGCTGCGGCGACATCTCCGTCTGGAATCAACTTGATTCGCGCCCCAGTCGCCCGGACCCGCTGAATGATTTCTTCGTGTCGGTCCCGATGTAAGATCGTCACAACGACATCTTCCACGTTTTTCTTCTTCGCCTTCGCCACAATCTCGATGTTCTCTTCAATCGAGTTGTCGAGACTGACGAGACCAGCCGCTTCCGGTCCGACTGCGATTTTTTCCATGTACATGTCCGGTGCGTGAAGGAGATCTCCCGCGTCGGCGACTGCTAGAACAGCGAGCGCTCCCCACGTTCCGGTTGCCACGATGTTCGTCCCTTCTAACGGGTCGACCGCGACATCGAGACGTGAGCCATAGCCGTTCCCGACCTTTTCTCCGATGTAGAGCATCGGGGCCTCATCCATTTCGCCTTCTCCGATGACGACAATCCCCTTCATCGGAATCGTATCAAAGACGTCACGCATTGCCGTCGTTGCTGCATCATCTGCCTCGACCTTTAAACCGCGACCCATCCAACGGGCTGAAGCAAGTGCTGCTGCTTCTGTGACCCGGACCAGTTCCATCGATAAACTTCGTTCCACCCGAAATCTCCCCTTTATGCCTCGGTGTGATCTTCCACCCAAATGAGCGCACCGAGTTGTTTTAATTTGCCGACAAAGTCGACGTATGAATCATTCAATCGTTCTGCATGAAGTAACGTCGATTCTCCAGACGCCTGAAGTGCTGATAAGACGAGTGCTGCGGCACTTCGTGCATCTGTACATTCCATTTCTGCGTTTGCGAGTTGATTTCCTCCGCGAATGACCGCCGAGGAATCTTCTAGCGTGATTTGCGCGTTCATTCGGCGCATCTCGGCGATATGTCGGAATCGTTGAGAATACAGTTTGTCCGTGACAACGCTCGTCCCGTCTGCCTTCAACAAAGCCGCTGACATGATCGGCTGCAAGTCACTCGGATATCCTGAATAATGGAACACGCGAATGTCTGTCGGCAAGGATTGATTGGCGGTCACCGTCACCGACTCCTCGCCAACTTCCACTTCCGCACCATAATCCAATAGTTTTTGGATGACTCCCTCTAAGTGCGTCGAAATGACCGGTTGCACGGTCACACTTCCCGACACCGCGCCGAACATCATGAACGTTCCTGCCTCGAGGCGATCGGGGATTAACGTATGCGTACACCCATGCAAACGTTCGACTCCTTTGATACGAATCTCATCGGTACCCGCTCCACTCACGTGTGCGCCCATTGATGTGAGCATCGTTGCCACATCGACGACTTCAGGGTCACAGGCCGCATTTTCGATGACCGTCGTGCCTTTCGCCAAGACCGCCGCAAGCATCGCACTCACAGTTGCCCCAAACGACCGTAAGTCTAAGTAAATCCGATTCCCGACGAGTTCTTCGACCCGGACGTGATAGAGACCGGATTCATTCTCGACATGAATGCCGAGACGTTCCAACGCTTTCAAGTGTAAATCAATCGGCCGTGGACCAATCGCATATCCCCCAGGTAGCCCGACCGCTCCTTTTCCGAATCGAGCGGCGAAGACACCGAGTAAATAGACAGCGGCACGAACTTTCCGCGTCTCCGAACCGAGGAGAGGCATGGCGACCGCTTCATTCGAATGAATGGTCATCCGTTCGCCTTCACGCTCGACCCGAACCCCTAACTCTCTCAACAAGTTGACCATCACTTCTACATCTTCAATCATCGGGACGTTTTCAATCGTCACCGATTCTTCGGTAAGAAGTGCAGCCACTAGACAAGGGAGGGCGCTTTGTTTCGCTCCGCTAATTTCGACGGTTCCTTCTAATTTTTGCTGCCCAACGATATGGAGAATTTCCACGCTGATCAAAACCTTTCTACGACGGACTTATTTGGATTGAGCGTTGTTCCAATCCGCTAAAAACTGCTCAATGCCTTTGTCTGTGAGCGGATGTTTCATCATCTGTTCGATGACTTTGTAAGGGACTGTCGCAATGTCAGCCCCGAGGAGTGCGGCTTTCGTCGCGTGAACCGGATGACGTACCGATGCCGCAATGATTTCTGTCTCGATGCCATGAATCGCAAAGATGTTGGCAATCGTCTCGATGAGATCGAGTCCATCTTGACCGATGTCATCCAAACGGCCGATGAATGGAGAAACATATGAAGCGCCGGCACGTGCCGCGAGCAACGCTTGGTTTGCGTTAAAGATGAGCGTCACGTTCGTTTTGATCCCGAGCTCTTTAAACTGCTTGACCGCTTCCATCCCCGCTGGTGTCATCGGTACCTTTACCGTAATATTCGGCGCGATGGCAGCAAGTTCCTTTCCTTCTTCCACCATACCCTCTGCATCCAGTGCAATAACTTCCGCGCTGACTGAGAGATCCCCGACGATCTCACAGATTTCACGAAGTCTTGTATGGAAGTCGACACCTTCTTTCGCGACGAGCGACGGATTCGTCGTCACGCCCCCGATGACGCCCATCTGATGAGCTTGTTTGATGTCTTGCACATTTGCTGTGTCAATGAAAAAACGCATATGTGTCTCCTCCTCAATTTGTGATCGCTTACAATCTCTATTATGAGGAAAGTCATGTCGAATTGCTATACCCTTTACGTCAACGCCGCGATCAAGAGCATGGATGCTGCGATGAGTACAATCCCTATCACCGTTCCAATCGCGGTCCATTTCCGAATTTTCGCCTGCTTCTTATAATATGCCTCATGAGGACCTTCCAGTTGGCGGTCCGCACCGTATGTCTCAATCCACGCTTCAGCAGCAGCCGTTTCATCCTCAGCAATGTTTCCCGTATAGCGGAACGGAATTAATTCGTTCGGTCGATTGAACAGTTCAAATCGCTCTTGACGTGTCGCAATGTTCGCTCCAATCCAATGTAACCATTTAGGTGTATAAAATAGCGGTGTTCCTCGCTCGTGAAAATAAGAAATCCATCGCTCGAACTGATTCACATCACGCATATCAAACAAGATTTCCATCGATTCATTCGCTGTCAAAATGGCAAGCATCGGACAGAGCTCAATCGTCGGTCTCCCGATTGGAATGGTCGGGGACGGTTGGGTTTTGCGAACGATTGCCGGGAAGAACACGACCCGTTCAATCTTCTCTAGTGGGATCGATTGCTCAATCGACTCCTCTGCTTCAACTCGCCATGTTCTTCCAAATAAGTTGGTCGATGTGACCTCATAATGAGAACGGTGTCGCTCTTTCCACAATAACTGACGAAACGTCAGAATGAACCAATACACCCCAAACCCTCCTAATGCCACAATCACTAAGAGCGGGATGAGGTAAGGTTGTGGATTGTACCAAATCAACGCGAGCGGTGCGACCATGATTGCAAACGATAGGCTGATCAACATGAGAATCGCCACGATATAAAAAATCCACCAAAACAGTTCTGTCTTTCGCTCTGTATAACTCATTGAATCCCTCCTATGACTCATGATTACGGGCTTCACCGAAAGAAAGTTTCAAAAAAGCCGACTCTTCGAAAAGAGTCGGCTTGGTAAGACAGGATTATGCTTGGTTGCTAGAACCAAACTCACGCATTTTGCCAGTTACGACGTTGTAGATCGCTTCGATCCCAGGTCCGATAACTTTACGTGGGTCATATACTTTCGAGTCAGCGTCAAGCTTCTCACGTACCGCACGAGTCCACTCTTGTTGGCACTCAGTGTTAACGTTGATTTTGCTGTGTCCGAGCTCGATTGCTTTTTTAACTTGGTGCTCAGGAATACCTGATCCGCCGTGAAGAACGAGTGGAGTTTGTGTCGCTTTCGCGATTTCTTCCATCTCTTTGAAGCCAAGCTTCGGCTCACCTTGGTATGGTCCGTGTACAGAACCGAGTGCTGCAGCAAGTGCATCTACTTTCGCTTCTTTAACTACACGTACACACTCTTCGAGGTCAGCGTATTGTACGCCACCGATGACGCCGTCTTCTTCGCCGCCAACTGTACCGACTTCTGCCTCAACAGAAGCACCTTTAGCGTGCGCGTACTCGACAACTTGTTTCGTCATTTCGACGTTTTCGTCGATCGGGTGGTGTGAACCGTCGATCATGACTGATGTGAATCCAGCGTCGATCGCTGCTTTACACTTGTCGAATGAAGAACCGTGGTCAAGGTGGATTGCAACTGGAACAGTGATGTTGTAGTCGTGCATGAGACCTTCAACCATTTTGACAACTGTTGTGAAGCCACCCATGTACTTCGCTGCACCTTCTGATACACCGAGGATTACTGGTGATTTCTCGTCTTCCGCAGCGCGAAGAATCGCTTGCGTCCACTCGAGGTTGTTGATGTTGAATTGGCCGACTGCATACTTGCCTTCGAATGCTTTGTTAAGCATTTCTGTCATTGATACTAATGGCATAATGACATCCTCCTGTCTGTTCGCTATTATACACGTTTGGGAAAAGTTCCCCCGTGCAATTCGTTCCCATTATAACACACCGTAAAACATGTGCCTATGCTATTCGGGCATAGAAATGGCTTAGCGCAAGCGTTTACATATGTCATCTTGGTGACGAAACGTCAAATTTTCAAGACTTCTTTCACTTTTTCAATCATTCCGTATATATCAAACGGCTTTTCAAATTGTGCAGTGATTCCGAGACGACGCACCTCGTCAATCACCGTTTCTTCGCCGAACGCCGTCATGATCATGACAGGTGTCTCTAGTTCTTGTTCTCTCATTCGACGCAACACTTCGTGACCGAACATACGGGGCATGTTCATATCGAGAAGTACTAAATCGTATTGCTCTCGCTCTAAAAACTCCCAGGCTTTGATGCCGTCTTGCGCAGTGTCCACGTCAACCCCCATGTTCGTGAACACTTGTGCGAGCATCGTACGAATTCCGTCCTGGTCATCTGCAATCAACATCCGTGACATGTATGTCCCTTCTTTCATTCATCATTTTCCATAATCAAGCAATTCAACCATACCAAACTCGTCTCTTTTTCGCGATGCTTATCTTTTGAAATCAAGGGAACATTGGCTCGGATTCATCTTCTTGCTGTTCTTCTTTCAACTGTGCAGGTACCTCTAGCGCGTTCACACGTTCATAATCGGTCACTTCAGGAGCTTCCTCTTTGACATACACTTTCAAAAAGTCTCCCTCTGCTAATAATGAAGGAGTCGCAATGGCGAGCGGTCGCTTCTTCCCATCTTCATCGTAGCCGATGAGATCGTACCGATATCCGTTCGATGTCTGTGTCGCCACTTCTGGGCTTGGGACTTTGACGTAATAGACATCGGCTAACAGACGATCCAGATTGACATAACGCCAGCCTACTATGAATAGAACGCCGATTAATAAGACGGCGATGAGCTTTCGTATCATAAACAGTTCTCCTTCAACGTGAGAGTGACTACTTATGAGATATACCGTTATTCCGAAGTCATGAAACCATTCCACAAAAAGAGGTTCATCCTGTTCAGAATGAACCTCTCGTGTGACGCGTTGGATATTATGATTCGACAGTCACTGGAACGACTGCGATTTCAATCTCTTTCTCGACCTCTTCACGTTCCTCTTTCAAACGCTCATCTGACCACTTGAAGACATCGGCCATACAGCGAAGGACACCGTCTTTGTATTGACGGACGAAGTCGATATCAAAGAACATTGCGCCCGTGCGGCGAATTAAGAAGTCGATGGCACGAACGACTGATTCTTCTTCGATTCCGTAAACCAATTGCGCATAGACGATTTCAGGAAGGTCATATGCGTTCGCATCCATCCGTTCGATGACACGATCGATATTCGATCCGTATAGACGAACGAGTTCTTCCGCATGATTTGCGTCTAAGCCATGATTTTGAAGTTCTTTTGTTTTCTTCTCAAGGAAGTCTTTGAAGCCTTTCGAACCGCCGACGTGACCACCTGACATCGGCATATGCTTCGTCCGGCTAGCCAAATAGACGACACCGTCTTCTTCTTTCAACAGTTTTGCGACGAGGTCGACGACCGTTTCCGACATCTTGCGATACCCTGTCAATTTACCTCCGGCAATCGTGATCAAGCCGCTGTCTGACTGCCAAATTTCGTCCTTACGTGAAATTTCAGAAGGGTCTTTTCCTTCTTCGTAAATCAACGGACGAATACCTGCCCAGCTTGATTCCACATCATCCGCTGTGACATGGACGTCTGGGAACATATAGTGAATGGCTTCTAAAATATAATCGCGGTCTTCCGTCGTCATGCGTGGATGCGCTTTGTTTTTATCGAAGAACGTATCCGTCGTTCCGACGTATGCTTTGTTTCCGCGTGGAATCGCAAAGACCATGCGACCGTCCGGTGTATCGAAATAAATCGCTTGTTTGAGCGGGAATTTCGACTGGTCGATAACCAAGTGAATTCCTTTTGTCAGGCGAAGTTGCTTCCCTTTTTTCGAGTTATCTTCTTCTCGTAACTCGTCGACCCATGGACCGGTCGCGTTGATGATTTTCTTCGCATAGACGTCATACGTCGACCCGTCAATCTGGTCTTCCACGTGTACACCGGCCACTTTGCCGTTTTCATAAATCAATCCTGTCACTTTGGCGTAGTTCATGAGAAGTGCACCATGATTCGCCGCTTCTTTCGCTACTTCGATCGTCAATCGTGCATCATCTGTACGGTACTCGACGTAATAGCCGCCTCCGACCAGATCATCTTTTTTCACGAGCGGCGCCTTTTTGATGACCTCATCTGGTTTGAGCATCATGCGACGTTCTGCACGTTTTACACCTGCGAGGAAGTCGTATACCATCAGTCCGATCGATGTTGAGAAGGGACCGAACGTACCTCCCTTGTGCATCGGTAAGAGCATTTGTTCCGGTGTCGTGACGTGTGGACCATTCTCATATACGATGGCCCGCTCTTTCCCGACTTCTGCGACGAGCGCCACTTCGAATTGTTTCAAATAGCGGAGTCCCCCGTGAACAAGTTTCGTCGAACGACTTGATGTCCCCGCCGCAAAGTCTTGCATCTCGAGGACAGCTGTCTTCATCCCACGCGACGACGCATCGAGCGCAATCCCCGCTCCGGTAATACCTCCACCGACAACAAGAACGTCATGACGTTCACTTGTCAGTTGTTCATATCGTTTCGCTCGTTCTTTCGCTGAGAAATTTCTGATTTCCATCTTATTCCCTCCTATAGTAAGTACGGTTCAATGAATAGAAAAAGAGACCACAACAAAAACAAGGCTTCCCCCTTCTGCTGTGGTCTCTCTATTGTCTCGAACCGAATATCAACTTTTCTCCTGTATTATACCCTATTCTTTTGAGTTCAATCATCTCTTACGCTTGAGCAACCTGTAATGTGTTCATTCACAAGCATCCGACTCGCATTTTTGAGTTGAGAAGCTTAGACTTCAAGGTATCATGTTGAAGGAGGATTTCAGATGAAACGTATGTTACAACCTTTTCAGTTCAAAAATGGCGTCGAAGTACCGAACCGCCTCGTATTGGCACCGATGACACATTACTCATCAGAGCCAACGGGCGAAGTATCCGAGCATGAGCTCGCCTACTATCGGAAGCGGGCGCAAAACGTCGGGCTCGCCATCACGGCTTGCGCCTACGTGACAGAAGACGGGAAAGGGTTCCCGAACGCATTCGGGGTCAATGACGACAAATTCATCCCAGGTCTCCGTCAATTGGCGGAAAGTTTAAAAGCGGAAGGCGCAAAAGCCATCCTTCAAATTTTCCACGCAGGACGGATGTCACCACCTGAACTCGTCCCGAACGAACAACCTGTCAGCGCAAGTGCCGTCGCACCTGTCCGCGAAGGAGCCGCTACACCACGTGCCCTCGAGACGTCAGAAGTCGAAGCCATCATCGAGGCGTTCGGCGAAGCGACGCGTCGCGCCATCGAAGCCGGATTTGACGGAGTCGAGATTCACGGAGCGAACACCTACTTGATTCAACAATTCTTCTCACCGCACTCAAATCGCCGTGAAGATCGCTTCGGCGGTGATGTCCATGGACGTTTGACGTTCCCACGCGAAGTCATTCGCCGTGTCAAAGAAGCAGCCGCAGATGCAGAAGACTTCCTCGTCGGCTATCGCTTCTCACCAGAAGAAATCGAAGAGCCAGGCATCACGCTCGACGACACGGATGTGTTGCTCGATATGATTTTAGAAGAAGGCGTCGATTATATTCACGCGTCTCTCTGGAACTTCAATACGGCTTCCATGCGTGACGAGAACGTCACGGAACGTTCGATTGACCGCATCGCCAAACGCATCAACGGTGCCATCCCGCTCATCGGAGTCGGGCAACTTCAGCGTCCGGCGCAAGTCGAAGACGCACTCGAGGTCGTCGACCTTGCCGCACTCGGTCGCGAACTCATCATCGACCCGGAATGGCTTGAAAAAGTGAAATCGGACCGCGAAGACGAGATTGAGACAGAACTCGACTTGAACAAACAAGCCGAACTCGCTGTTCCCGCTCCACTCTGGAACGCCATCACGACTCGTGCCGGTTGGTTCCCGATTAAAGATCAAGAAGTGAAATAACACAAAGCACCGCGGACTTTTTATCCGCGGTGCTTTTGCGTAATCCATTCTTCCCGTAACATACCCATCCGAATCGAATCGTAGCGCTTCTCGTTCACGACACGCACTTGACGAATTCGACCTTCCAGTTGCATGCCTACTTTTTCAGCGACCCGCATCATCCGTTCATTTCCTGACCATGTCGTCAAGCCGACACGGACGACTGGTAACGTCTCAAATAAATGTTCTGTCCATAGACGAAGGGCACGCGTCCCGACACCACGATTCCAGCGGTCGGACTGATGCAAGATGATGCCCATCTCGAGCCATTCTCGTCCAGCATCCTCAAAATAATAAGAAACGGTCCCATATACGGTCTCGTCCACTTCAATGACCCACATGTCTTCTTTTTTAAGGAGCGACTGTTCGATTTGCTGGAACTCTTCGTAGGACATCGCCTTGTGTTCGAAGTAAGGAGCATCCCACTGTTTCCACTCCGGTGTCGCCTCTCGATAAATCAATTCCCATAGTCGTGCTAAATCTTGCTCTTCAATCGGTCGAATGAACACTTCATTGTCTTGTCGCATCTTGTCTTCCTCTCTATGATCGTCCTTACCTTATTCTTGCGTCCCATTCGAATCTCCTTTTTTTCGCTTACGCCAGATGAACGCAAGAATCAAGACAATCAAACTCGCCATGACGGAAGCGATCGCAATTGGACTCGAATCGGTCATAAACAATTGTCCGATGGAGACAGAATAGGCAAGCCCGAACGACGTGACGAGTTTTGCACCGAACGCGATGCCCGCGAAACGCGGGAACGGCACGCGACTGAATCCGGCCGCAAGACAGATCACCTCGTCCGGCAAAATTGGAATGATGAATAAGACGAGCAAAATGCCAAGACCATACTTCTCGACATATCGGTCGTACGTCTTCAACTTCTCCTCATCGACCCAGCGGATGATTCGCTCACGACCGAACCTGGCCAACCCATACATGACAAAGATACCAAGCGTAGTCGAAATACTTCCGACTAAAGCTGCTCGAAACGGTCCGAGCGCTACACTTCCAATCGGCACACTAACCGCTTCCGGGACCGGTAAGGTAATCGGCTGTAAAAAGCTGAATGCCGCGAACACCCAGACCGCCTGTCGTTCATATTGTTCTAATAGACGATCTAATCCATATGTGTCATAGAGAACAAGTCCGAACGAGACGTAATAGACGAGAACGAAAATCAAGAAGAGAGAAAACGTAATTTTCCACATCTGCTTCAGGATGACGTTCGAGCCGTCCCGAATCGCCCGCAATAGCCCGACCGAGAGGGCTAGTAAGACAATGCCCGTCCACCCGAGCTGGTAGGGTAATAGGAGGGAAGGCAAGACGATGAACGGCAACAGACTGAGCGCCACAAGCCCCAATCCGTATCCAAGATAAATCGAATGTCGTTCTTTCATGAGCCATCACCCTCTCCCCGTTCTACTTCTAGTGTACCCAGAAAGTGAAGGGGATGTATCCTGCCAAGGGCACCTTCCCTCTCATGCTTTTGATGTAGAAAAAGCCACGATCCGCAATGGACCGTGGCTTTCAATCACTTATTCTCCAAGTGATGCTTGGATGAAGTCATGGAATAGACGTTGTGGACGTTCTGGACGCGAAATCAATTCTGGGTGGAACTGTGATGCTACGAACCACTTGTGTTCTGGGATCTCAATGATTTCTACGAGACGACCGTCCGGGCTCGTACCTGAGAACTTAAAGCCTTCTGCTTCAAACGCTTCACGGTACTCGTTGTTGAACTCGTAACGGTGACGGTGACGCTCGTATACGAGCTCTTGATCGTATGCGGCGTGCGCGTTCGTCCCTTTTTCGAGTTTACATGGATAAAGTCCGAGACGGAGTGTGCCGCCAAGGTCTTCGATGTCCTTTTGCTCTGGAAGAAGGTCGATGATTGGATACGGTGTCGATGGATCGATTTCAGCCGTATGGGCACCGTCCAATTTCAAGACGTTACGGGCAAACTCGACCGTCGCGAGTTGCATTCCGAGACAGATCCCGAAGAATGGGACGTTGTTTTCACGAGCGAAACGTGTCGCTTCGATTTTCCCTTCGATCCCACGCTCACCGAATCCACCAGGAACGAGGATGCCGTCAGCATCGCCGAGGATGTCTGAGACATTTTCAGCTGTCACGTCTTCTGCGTTGATCCAGTCGATGTCGATGTCCGCATTGAATGCATAACCTGCATGCTTGAGCGCCTCTGCGACTGAGATATAAGCATCACGCAACTCGACATATTTCCCGACGAGTGCGATTTTCACTTTCTTCTCAAGGTGTGTGACCGTGTGAACGAGCTCTTTCCAAGCCGTCATGTCGGCAGCCGGTGTGTTGAAACCGAAGTAGTCGTTGACGAGTTGGTCCATTCCTTGTTTTTGGAGGTTGAGTGGTACTTCGTAAAGTGTCGACGCATCTTGTGCTTCGATGACCGCCTCTTTACGCGTATCACAGAAGAGTGCGATTTTCTCACGCATGTCTTCCGGGATATCGTGCTCTGTACGGAGAACGATGATGTCTGGCTGAATCCCGTAGCTGCGAAGCTCTTTGACGCTGTGTTGTGTCGGTTTCGTCTTCATCTCACCTGCCGCACGAAGGTAAGGAACGAGCGTACAGTGAACGTACATGACGTTCTCTTTTCCGATGTCATTTTTTACTTGGCGAATGGCTTCGATGAACGGAAGAGATTCGATATCTCCGACTGTTCCACCAATCTCTGTAATGACGACATCAGCGTTCGTCTCACGTCCTGCACGGAAGACACGGTCTTTGATTTCATTCGTGATATGCGGAATGACCTGAACCGTTCCACCGTTATAGTCTCCACGACGCTCTTTTTTCAAGACAGTCGAATAAATGCGACCTGATGTGACGTTCGCGTTTTGCGACAAGTTGATGTCGATGAAACGCTCGTAGTGCCCGAGGTCAAGGTCAGTCTCAGCGCCATCATCTGTGACGAATACTTCTCCGTGTTGATACGGGCTCATCGTACCTGGGTCGATGTTGATGTATGGGTCAAACTTTTGAATCGTCACGTTGAGTCCTCGATTTTTGAGTAGACGCGCGAGTGAAGCTGCCGTGATCCCTTTACCGAGCGAAGATACTACCCCGCCTGTTACGAAAATGTACTTTGTCATGTTTCTTTCTCCTCTCTTGAATACCAACCATCGGGAAACGAAAAAACAAAAAAAGCAAAAGTGCCCCCGAAAATGGAGGACACTTTTGCTGCATCGTTACGTGCTAAACTAGCCCATGACTAATTTACGCCAGAGACGATACAGTCGTCAAGATATTATTTTTTCTTTTTTTCAAGTCGGTGAAAACGACTAAAAAAGAAAAAGAGACACGCCTAGCCGGGCGCGATGCCCGGCTTTTTGCGGTCTCTTATAAATCATCCTCGTCTTCGAGATCGAGGTCGTCGTCCAAGTCGTCGTCCTTGAAGTCATCAAGGCCTTCTACTTTTTCTTCTTCGTCCTCATCGTCAAATTCAGATGAATCATAATCTTCTACTTTTGCGAATACATCCAAGTCATCTTCGATGTCGACGATGCCTTCGTCTGCTTCTTCGAACTCTTCTTCGAATTCGTCAAGTTCACCACGTTGACGTGCTTCGATGACGAGATCTTCATCCGACTTGTCGAATGGGTACCAAACGCGAAGCGCCCAACGGTTTGCTCCCAAGTTGACGAACAACCCGTCGATGTTCAAATCGGTGTAAAGTTGTGCGATTTTCTCGAGCTCTTCTTCTTCACTCGCAAACGTATAGTTTTGCTTGATCTTTTCGCGAATCTCATCAAAAGAAACAGGCTGCTCGCCAGTTTCTTGGAGAAGTTCATAAACGAAATCAATCAACGATTTATTCATTAAAGGACACTCCTTTTCCGTCACTAGTTAAACATCACTCCTCATTATAAACAAAAGCGATATGAAAAAGCTAGAGGAAATTATGAATCGTGCGATGTCTCCATTTTAATACGGAACCAATAGACGGTAATCAATCCGATATTGAACAACCACGTCAGTCCGAGAACGCCGAACATCCAACCTCGTGGGATTTGGAACGACAATTCCGCATTGACGGTCTGTCCGACGTACAAACCGTATCCTAACAATCCGACCATCAAGAACGAATACGATACGACCATTCCGAATCGCTTCCACAATTGAATGAGCAGCGAGGCAAACTCTTTGTTTTCCCCGTACTCTTCGAATAAGTAAGCATGACTGACAC
Source organism: Exiguobacterium sp. USCH10 (assembly GCF_037619445.1). Lineage (GTDB taxonomy): Bacteria > Bacillota > Bacilli > Exiguobacteriales > Exiguobacteriaceae > Exiguobacterium > Exiguobacterium aestuarii_A. The sequence continues at coordinate 59,463 of NZ_JAQPZO010000003.1, forward strand.
TTGAATACATGGTTTGTGTATAACCACTGACAAATAATACTGGTATGAATGCGAGAGGTTCGATAAACCCTAGAAAAAAAACCAAAGAGGAAATGAGTAACACAAGATAAGGATGGCGCGCAAAATTAAATATATGACCAAACAAGATCCAACCAATCACGCCGGCTAAAAACGGAACGAACACATATATCATTAGCACTTGGAACGAATAGAGAGCAATGCTGACAAATACAGCACCAATCAACGTCCAACCGCCGAACAACCCGATGACAAATGACAATAATTGAACTTGGCGCGTCCGACTCGCCCCAATGAAGGCCCGAACTCGTTTTTGGAATAACAACCAACCCACATATGCTAACAAAATAATCATCAGACTAAACACTTCAATGTAGCCTCGCGCTCCTTCCAAGAGACTAAGGAGACGACTAATCAACGTAAAGACGGTGACCGCGATAAAGGCGCGGAGAAAAGAACGGGTTTCAAACTGCCATGTCGCAGATTTTTGAAGGGGCAACTTGCGTACGAATAGCCAAGGCAAAATCAGACTCACTAAGAATAAGGCGATGGCAAGATTGTACGACTGTGACAATGCGTAAGAGAACACAGCGATCCAGCCGACTAATGCGAGGACTAATGGTAATGAACTGCCACTTTCTTCATTCGAGTCAGCTTTCGCAGCAGACTTCAGTTCATTCAATTGCGATAAAATCGTCGTCATGATGGTACCGACTCCAATCGAGCCGACGCCTACAAAAAATGCGCTCCATTCAATGGCACGACCAAATGGAAGCACAAAACACACGAGACCGACGACAAGGACAGACAAAGCCATTAAAAACGTATCCTTTGAGCCACGTCGTCCGATAACATAAACCCACAACAAGAGTCCTGACATGCTCGATACGTAAAAAATAAGGAACGGAATCAATCGTCCGACCCCTTCTTCGACTGCCATGATGGATAAAAACAAAATTTGGGGAAGGATTTGGCTACTAAGCGCGCTGACAATCGTCAACAAAACAACCATATTTTTCACGGTTCGCACCCCTAACTCAAGATTGAATATTCTGCTCTTCCATCACCTTTTCCCATATTCATTTATCGGTGAACCTTTTTCAAAACACATCAACTTCTCAGTTTCTTCACACTTCTGCCGATATAGAAGAGAACGCCAATTTTGATGTAAATAGAAGGAGAATAAACATATGGCACTTTTTCGTAAGACAACCTCAACAGATTTCGTCGCTTCCGAAGGTTTTCCCGACATTCAGACAATCGCCAAGCCATCTGACTCGAGTTTGAGCGGACGTGCTCACTATATGGGGTATACGGCCTCTCAAGTGAAGCGCCTACAAGACATGGCTCCACTCGTGGAGTCCGTGCTAGATGAAGTACTTGAAAACGTACTCGATCACTTAATGCTTCAACCCGAAATGGTCAGAATCGCGAACGCCTCATCGACGAGAGATCGTTTAAAAAACGTATTCGCCGATTACTTTCGTAGTTTGTTGACGGGGAACATCGATGACAAATTCTTAGCCATGCGAAAACGAATGGGACAGACACATCACCACTTCGCGGTCCCTGTCGTCTGGTTCTTGGCGACGTATTCTGCTTTCAACACACTACTTGTCCCAAAAGTCGTCGAGACGTATCAACATGACCCGGCTACTTTGACAGAATCTCTTTTGGCGTTATCACACGCGATGAACTTAGACGCACAAATCGTTACCGAACAATACGTCAACGCCCGACTCGATGAACTCGAGTCCGCAAACGAGGCCCGTGCCACATTGTTAAGCGACGTCTCACGCGTCAGTGCAGAAGTCGCTACGACGATGGACCGAACAGGGCAAGCGATGTCTGAAACAAGTAATCGCGCGCACCAAGTTCTTGCGGAAACGGAGCAAACGGAAAAGATGAGTCGTCACTTGATGACGTTGACACATACGAACGGCGAACAAATCGAACAGATGGAAGTCGAATTCAAACAATCTGCCACTTATGTAGACACTTCGCTCGATCGCATCACAGCTCTAAAAAATGGTTCTCAAGAAATCGTCAACATGACGCGAAGCATCGAACAAATCGCCAACCAAACGAACTTGCTCGCCCTAAATGCCTCAATCGAAGCGGCTCGAGCGGGTGAACACGGGAAAGGATTCGCTGTCGTCGCCACCGAAGTGCGCACACTCGCGGAGAACGCGAAACAACTCAGCAGTCAAATCAATGCGCTCATTAACGAAAATGAAGCCAATATCGCAGCACTCTTTGATCAAATGGGACATATGCATCGGACGAACGATGAAGCCATGCGTCAATTGAATGACGTCAAGGCTAGTTTCTCGACCGTTCAAGAAGAAATGGGGCAATACGTCCTTTCGTTTGAACGGAACAAACAAGATCTCGGACAGATGGTTGAAACCATTTCATCCATCAACGAGACGACACAAGGTTTGTCTCATTTGACCTCTTCGCTTCTTTCCACAGCTGAAATGCAATAAACAAATAAGGCACGGTCCGCGGACCGTGCCTTCCTGCATTATTGTACAACCATTATTGTACAACCGGTTCTGGTATCTCGATGGCTTTCAGCGAACGATCGAGTAATTCGACGACGTCGAACGTGCCGACCGTCTCATCGACTTCCTTCGCTTTCGTTCCATCAGACAACATCGTCAAACAGTACGGACATGCCGAACCGATGACCGTCGGTTTCGTCTCAAGCAATTGTTCCGTCCGGGCCACGTTTACACGTGTCCCGACTTTCTCTTCTTGCCACATGAGACCACCACCGGCTCCACAACACATGCCGTTTTCACGGTTACGTGTAGCTTCGACGAGTTCGACACCCGGAATCCGTTCGAGGACGAATCGTGGTGCATCATAAATGCCGTTGTAACGACCGAGGTAACATGAGTCGTGATAGACGACACGTTCGTTCACTTGAAGATCCGGCTGAATCCGACCCGTATCGAGCAATTCGGCGAGTAACTCCGTATGGTGATACACTTTCACACCATCAAGTCCGAAGTCTGGATACTCATTTTTGAATGTGTTGTAGGCGTGTGGGTCAACCGTGACGATCTTCGTCACCCCATACTTCTCAAACAATTTAATGTTCGCTTCGGCGAGTTCTTGGAAGAGTAACTCGTTTCCGATTCGACGAGGTGTGTCCCCTGAGTTCTTCTCTTCGTTTCCGAGAATGGCGAATGAGACGCCCGCCTTGTTCAAGACGCTCGCAAAGCTCTGCGCGACTTTTTGGCTACGGCTATCGTAAGAGCCCATCGCGCCGACCCAGAAGAGGTATTCGAATTCTTCGCCTGCTTTTTTCTTCTCTTTTGCCGTCGGAATGACGAGTTCTGTATCCTTGCGCCAGTTCTCGCGTTCTTTCCGGTTCATTCCCCATGGGTTTCCTTGACGCTCGATGTTTGCGACCGTGCGCTGCGCTTCTGGATCCATCTTCCCTTCCATCATGACGAGGTAGCGACGAAGGTCGATGATTTTATCGACGTGTTCGTTCATGACCGGACATTGATCTTCACAGTTCCGGCACGTCGTACACGCCCAGATTTCTTCTTCCGTGATGACGTTGCCGATCAACTCGTCTGCGACGAGCATATGGCCATCTTGCGCCGCTGCTGCGATTTCAGCACCTTGCGTGTTTTGGAACATGAGTGCCGGTGCCCACGGTGATTTTCTTGTGACCGCTGCACCTTTCATATTCATGTGGTCACGAAGTTTGACAATCAAGTCCATCGGCGACAACATCTTCCCTGTTCCCGTTGCCGGGCATACATTCGTACAACGTCCGCACTCGACACAAGCGTACAAGTCGACGAGTTGCTTCTGGTTAAAGTCTTCAATCTTGTTGACCCCGAAGACGATTTCTTCATCTGATTCTTCTGCTTCTTCCATTGCTGAAAAATCAACAGGTGCCAAGCGACCGACTTTGTGTGTGCGCCCGAGCCAGACGTTGAGCGTCCCGGCGATCAAGTGCGCGTGTTTGCCTTGCGGGATGTAAACCATGAAGCTGAGTAAGAATAAGAGGTGCATCCACCAAAAGACGACGAACAAGGCGAAAGCGACCGAACCCGGTACCCAAGCAAACGCTGAACCGATGAGTGTCGCAACCGGTTCACCCCACATCGGAAGCTCTTCTTTATAGACGAGGTAAAACCCGTTCCCGAACAAAACAGAAACCATCAACCCGCCGATGAAGATGAGGGCGAGACCTGCTAAGAAGTTTCGTTTCAAGCGCACGAGCTTCTCGACGTAACGACGGTAGAATCCCCAAACGACCGCGACGAGAATCATGAGCATGACGATTTCTTGCATGAACGTGAAGATTGGATAGAGTGGACCGAGCGGGATGTGTGGGAAACGTGTTCCAACCGCTAGTCCTTTCCAAATAAAATCAATCGCCCCGAATTGGACGAGGATAAAGCCATAAAACATCATGACGTGAATGGCGCCACTCTTTTTATCCTTTAACAATTTCTTTTGACCGAACACGTTGATCATGACCTGTTCGAGTCGTTCTTTGTTCGTTTGGCTCCATTCTGCCTTCTTCCCGAGCTTGATGAATGTATAACGCTGGTGAACCAGCGAAGCAAATAAATACACCCCATAGCCGAGGACGAGCAAGAATAGAATCCAGTTGACGATTAAAAATGTAGACATCCCCAAAATTCCCCCTTTTGAAAACGGATTCAATCTTGAATTCAGTATATCAAATGATGAATGAACAGTCATTCATTTTTGTGAAGTTCTCGTCAGAAGTTTAGAAGATGTTTCAAGATGAGCAATAATCCCCCATAACTACATACGGCCAAAACGAATGTGCGGAAGTGTAGATTTCGGTCGGATGGGAGTTCAAACTTCACGATATTGAGAATCATCGCCCCGGCCACGAACGCAAAACAGAGCGCTTCGACGTGTGCGGCCAAGTCAATCCAGCGTGAAAAGAACCCACCGAGCAAAATCCCACCGCTCAACAAGTAGCGCCCTTGTCGCATGTAACGTTCACCATAGTGCCGGTTCAAGTCATGACCGAGTGCCAAAAAGTGGACACCGAGCGCCGTCGCATAGAAGCTTCTCGCAACGAACGTCACGGAATCGGCCGTCACCACATACGCTGAAAATGTCATGTATGCCGTGAGCAGGGTCACTTGTAGCCAATACGAAACGGCCCGATCGACCGCTTCATCTAGGAAGTGAGGCGTCCGAACGAACCGCATCGTGCCATAGAACAATGTAAACCCGATGAGACTGACGATGTAAATCTCTGAAGGTAGGGCCAGATTCAACCAATCGATACGAAGTGTGTCCTGGCGTTTATTCAGCGACGGCATGAGATACATGAAGAAGTACGTGATGGCGACCCCGCTCGAGAAAGAGAACCACTTCTTTGAAGGAACGGTCTCTTCTCGGAACAAATAGATGCCGAAGAAGTTAATCAGCGCCAAATAAATGATGATCCAGTTCGCCATCTCGTCTTCATCCTCTCAAGTCAATCCAAAACCGCTCAACGATCGTCCCGTCTTCTTCCGTATACGGTGTGTCCGCGACGCCACCGTTGTTTAAAATGACTTGACGGGAAGCGACGTTTGTCCGGTTACACGTAATCAAGGCGCGCTCAATGCCTAGCTCTTTCACTTTCTCAAGCGCAAGTTGTAATTGAATCGTAGCGAGTCCACGTCCGCGCGCACTCGGCTTTACTCCATATCCGACATGCCCGCCAATCTTCAAGAGCGATTCGTTCAACTCATGACGAATGTTCGCCGCCCCGAGAAGCTCCTCTCCGTCCGTGAGCCAATACGTCGTGCTCGGGACCCAGCCTTCCTCTATGTTCTCACGTAACTCTTTCTGACGTAACGTGTTGACGTACGCCTCAAAGTCCGTCGTTTCACGGTCGATCGAAGTCGGAACAATCCGCTCATCGCGCTCATACCATTCTTGTAAAAACGCGAGAATCTGTTCTTTTTGTTCGACAGATGTTTTGATTAGTCTTAACATCACATTTCCCCCTTTATTCATTTCCATTCGTGTTCTCTAAATTGATTTTCTTGTTCCTTCATCTTAAAGAGCGCACAATCGAAATAAAATGGACGTTCTCGTCGAAGTGTGTCCCCTTTCACCCATAAAAAAAGTGCCATCCTGATCGGATGACACTGTCGGTATGCTTATTCTTCAAGTCCGAGACGTTGCGGCATGTGCGGAGCGAGTTGTCTCGCTTCTTCTAACCGTCCTGCTTCGACGAGCGTATGGAAATGTAAGAACTGTTCGTGCGATGCATCGCTGATGGCTGCCAAATAATCGACGTACCGATCGTAGACCGCTTTGTCTTCTGGGCGTGCCTCGATGAGTGCGATATACAGGCGAACGGTGTCCTCTCCGTAAAGGAGCGGGAACTCATCGTTCAATTGAAGCAGTTTATCGATTGAATTGACATCGACACCGTTCTCTTGGTCATAGTGCGTGATGACTTGTTCGGCATGATCCTCGAGACGACCGCGCCACTCTTCATACTCTTCTTCGTTCGTTTCGAGCATCTCGAACCAGTCTTCGTTCAACATCTCTTCAATCTTGTTTACGCGTTCTGTAAAGTTCATCACTCTTCTCCTCCTTCAAATGTCCACGTGACATGTACTTCATATATGCCAACATCTTCTTCATTCATGGACAACTCATATACGAACGTACATGATTCTTCTGACACATCGAGGCGCGATGTCGTCGTCGCCATCGTCATCGACATATATGGATTCTTGTATAAGCTTTGCGTGAAGCGACCTTCGATGAAGGAGTGATTCATCTCAATCGGTCCTTTACAGATCAGCGCCAATCGTTCCGACGTGTACTTAATTGTCGTCGGGACCGGTCCGTCCTCTTGTTGTTGGTCAAACATTAAAATAAAGCCAGTCTTCAATGGATAGTATAAACCGTCAGCCGAGAGCTCAATCGCCTCTGGCATGTCACTCATCCGTGTTGTTTGCTGGACACGCACGCGAAGTGGTTCAATCGCCATGCTCATCCCCCTTTCCGTCAATTCATCGTACCATATGTGGTAGGAGTCGTTCTATCGACGGCGCTTCGTTTTCACGTAGACGAGATGGTCTACCCAATCTTCGTTCTCAAAGATAAACCCTTCTCTCGTACACTCATACAACATGCCGACACGCTCCGCGAGACGAATGGACGCCTCATTGCCGAGATTGATATGTGCCTCGATTCGTTGAAAGTTCAACTCGTCAAAAGCGATGCGCATTGCCAGGTCGACTGCTTCTGTGCCATACCCCTGGCCCCAATGCTGATTATGAATCGTATACCCGACCCTCCCCCATTGAAACGCATCTCGCGCAAGCGTAGAAAAATCCACCATACCAAGGTGTGTCCCATCGTCGAGTCGGAAAATGGCGAAGACATGTGCCTCGTCTTCAAGCGCAAGTGACTGATGATTGTCGACTAGCTGGTCAAACCAAACGGACGTACAGTCGCTCATGTCTAATTTCCCAGGGTCATACTCATGCTGCGAAACAAGACGATTGGTGAAGCCACTTAACCACGCGTCATAATCTTGCTTCTCTAACGGTCGTACGACGATTCGATTCGTTTTTCGTTGATGTGTAAATCGGTTCAATCTTTCAGGTCCCCTTCCTATTGGTTTTATACAGTCAGAAAAACTTCTTCCACTTTCCTTCCGAAATCACATCGACCTTTCCTTCATTCACACGAATTGCGGTCTCGTCGTCAATCGCATAAGCAGGTGCCTGTAACGCTTCCGCCCACTCTGCCGCATCTCGTGACGTATTCTCCGGTAGCATCTCGTGATCGAGGTGTGGAAAGATTGAGAAGTCGACAAACCCTAACGTCTCATCGCTCTGCTCATCAGATGAACGCCATCCGACAAATGCTTCCCCGATTCGTGGGGTCATCACCATGCTGCCGGCGCTCAATCCGACATACACGCCTTCCCAAGATGGGAGTAACGCCGCCACCCCAGACTGTTTCATCCAATGATGTAAAAACAGCGGATCGCCACCGTTCACCAATAACACGTCCGCCCGTTCAAATGCCGGTCTCCATACCGATTCATCGATACTCGGGAGCGCGCTCAGTTCGAGCACCCCGATCGACTTCTAGCCCAGTTCACACATCGGTGTTGAGAAATCCCCATTGAAAAAGTTCCATGCATGCTGCGTTCCACCGTTCAACGCATAGATGGCTGTCGGGATACAGAGTGCCTCACACTCTTCAATCGGCTTGTCCAATAACTCGAGAAGTGCTTGTTTGATGCTTTCGTTCTTTATGCCTGCTGACGTCAATAACAGTTTCATCTACGTCTCCTCCTTCTTCATCTCCGTATAAGGAGTTCGCATGAGTCGCCGTTATCCCCTTTGTTCTGACAAAAAAGGCCGTAGACGAATTCTCGTCCACGACCTTGGGGTCCTGAAAAATTAGCTGATTTTATACACGCGACCTTCGAACGGCTTCAAGTGAAGAAGCGTCGATTCTACATCGCCCTCGACCGGCATGTTGCTCAAGACGACATCTTTCGCACGAAGTGTCTGGTCCATATCAAACATCGTCTCTTTCGCCGTCAAGTTCGTGACGACAAGGTACTGCGTGTCACCGAGTGTACGCGTATACGCATAGACTTCTGGGTGATCTGGTAAGACAACATCATACGCCCCGTATACAAACGTCTCATCGTCTTTACGAAGTTGAATCATCTCTTTATAGAAGTTAAAGATGGAGTCCTCATCTTCAAGCTGTGCTTCGACGTTGATGTCTGTATAGTTCGGGTTGATGCCGACCCACGGCTTCTCTGCGAACGTGAAGCCGGCGTTCGGAGCGTCACTCCACTGCATCGGAGTGCGTGTGTTGTCGCGTGACGAGTTCCACGTGATGCGCATCATCTCGTCATGACTCTTCCCTTGCTCGACGCCGATATAGTAGCGATTGCGTGTCGCGATATCGTCATATTGGTCGATTGAATCGAATTTGACGTTCGTCATCCCGATTTCTTGACCTTGATAGATGAATGGCGTTCCTTGCATAAGGAAGTACATCATCGCAATCGACTTCGCGCTTTCTTTCCAGTAACGCTCATCGTCTCCCCATTTCGAGACCGTACGTGTCTGGTCATGGTTTTCGACGTAAAGGGCGTTCCATCCGTCAGCTTCAAGTCCTTTTTGCCATTTCGTCAACACGTTCTTCAAGTGGACGACATCGAGTTTCGAATCGGCGTCCTCACTCCATAGGTCCATGTGTTCGAATTGGAAGACCATGTTCATCTTCCCTTCTTTTTCACCGACCCAAAGGTGTGCATCGTCAGGTGATACCCCGTTCGCCTCACCGACTGTCATGATGTCATGTTTATTGAACGTCTCGTCACGAAGCTCTTCTAAATAATCGTGAATCCCGTCCACGTTCATGTGCATCTCGAATGACGGTACAAAGTCGAGGTCGTTCGGGTTCGGCAAGTCGGCGAACGTCGGATTCTTGCGGATGTGGCTGATTGCATCGACACGGAACCCGTCGATTCCTTTTTCGAGCCACCAGTTGATCATGTCGTATACGGCTGTACGCATCTCAGCGTTTTCCCAGTTGAGGTCCGGCTGTTTTTTCGAGAAGACGTGCAAGTAGTATTGCTCCGTCGCTTCATCGAATTCCCAAGCCGAGCCACCAAAGATTGATTCCCAGTTGTTCGGCTTCGATCCGTCTGGTTTCCCGTCGCGCCAGATGTACCAGTCACGCTTCGGATTGTCTTTTGAGCTCTTCGATTCAATGAACCAAGGGTGCTCATCCGACGTATGGTTGACGACGAGGTCGAGCAACAGTTTCATACCGCGCTGATGCACTTCGTCCAATAAGCGGTCGAAATCTTCCATCGTACCGAATTCGTCCATGATGTCTTGGTAGTCACTAATGTCATACCCGTTGTCATCGTTTGGCGATTTATACATTGGGCAAATCCAGATGACGTCAATACCGAGGTCTTTCAAATAGTCGAGCTTATCGATGATTCCTTGAATATCTCCAATTCCGTCTCCGTTCGCGTCATAAAAACTGCGCGGATAAATCTGATAGGCGACGGCTTCTTTCCACCAGTTGCGTTTAAGCGTTTGTGTTTGTTGTTGTTCTCGTTGTAAAAGTTGCATGTGATCTAGATACTCCTTATCCCAAAACTCACTGCTCATCATTTATAATTATCTTATTCGTGCTGTGAACTTTATATCATTAGCGCAATCGTTTGCACGATGCAATAAACTTATCTTACCAAAAAACATTCGATGATACAAAGATGTTTCATCAGCATACTCAACGTGTACCCTACACGATTTTGAAAAGAAATGAAAGCGAGGTGCCTCATCATGTTTCGATTTGCGACATTTGATGATTTTTCAGCCATTGACCAATTGATTGTAAAGAAAGCGAAAGAGTTTCAGACAGCCGGGAAATCCCAATGGGTCAAATATTTAGAGCCGAGTCGCTCGGATTATGTCCGCCACGATTTAATGAAAGGAACTGTGTTTGTGTATGAACGTGACCACCACGTCGTCGGTGCCGTCAGTCTCATCCCACCGACCGATTGGGACCATAATCTATGGGATAATCCGGACGGTGCCGTCTACTTGCATCGGCTCGTCACGGATTCGAGCTTGAAGGGGGAGCGGATCGGTGAACGGTTGATGCAGTATGCCCTCTCTCACACTGCTTCGACCGTCCGATTGGATTGCGTGGCAGACAACACGTTCTTGAACGGATACTATCCACAGTTCGGCTTCCGTTACATCGGGGAGCGGAATGGATTTTCGTTATTTGAAAAACAGGCTTGACCTTGACGTGACGTCAACCCTTACGCTTGTGCTAAGGAGGTGAAGGGATGTATACGATTCAACAACTTGCGTCACTCGCCGGCACGACGGCGCGGACGCTTCGACATTATGACGCGGTGGGGCTCCTCGTCCCCACCCGAGACGACAACGGTTACCGACGTTATACGTCAAGCGACGCCGAACGTCTACAGCTCATCTTACTGTATCGAACACTCGACGTTCCGCTCGATCAAATCGGACAACTACTCGATGCATCGACGTTTGATCGAGTCGAAGTATTGAACGAACATGTCGAGGCGTTACGACAAAAAGCCGCCTATTTCGCGCAACTCGCTGAGACGGCGGAAGCGACCCTCACCTCACTCAAAGGAGGGATTCCGATGGAAGACAAGTCATTGTTCAAAGGATTGTCTTATGAAGAGATTCAAGCACATGAGGCAAAACATCAAGACGAGGTAATTGAGCGTTGGGGAGACAGTTCCGCTTATAAAACCGCACAAGAACGGGCATCGAAGCGCTCGAAAGCGGACTGGGAGCAAATCAACCAGATGCAACTCGATTTGATTGCACCACTCGTCGAGCTGTTCCGCTCACAGACCGCAATCGAGGATGACCGCGTTCAATCGGTCGTCAGAGACAATCATCTGTTCATCCACACTCACTTTTACGATTGCTCGCTCGACATGTTCAGCGGACTCGGACAGATGTATGTAGCGGATGAGCGATTCACCGCCTATTATGATCGCTTCGAACCAGGTCTTGCATCGTATTATAACGAAGCCATCCAATATTATTGTATCGCCAACAGTTAAGTCCAAGCCTCAGGCTTGGACTTTAATTTGTCGTCGATCTAGTTGTACGAGATCCAGTGTTTCGATGTGTCGACGCAACATGGGCAAGACCGTGGTCAATTGTAAATAAGGATAGGTGGCAAAATTGTCGCTTCCGCCTTTATAGATGACCGCCCGATCGAGAACGCGCCATCCTTGTGTCGTCCATTGTTCGAGCGTCGCCTCACAAAAAGAAGGCACGGATTGAATCGCCCAATAGGCTTGTAGCTGCCCTTCCGCCATCGATGGACGAACGGTGATGATCGGGCATGACAACTGGTTCAAACGACTCGACTCGATTGGACCGGTTTCATGAATCACGAGCAGTTTCGGTGCAAGTCGTTCGAGCCACATGAGCGTTTTGTCATCATTCAAGGATGAGACATGGATGAGGTGATGAGGAGGAATCGGAGAATCCTGTAACGGATAACGCTCTCTCACTTCTCGAATACGCGCTTGACTCGTCCATTTCATATATGGCGTCGCCCATCGAATATACAAATGAGTAATCCACTGTTTGAGCGACTGCGGTCGATGTTCAGTAGGACCGTCTTCTTGAATGACATGTGTCACGCCTAAATCGCGGATCGCGTGATAGAGGAAAGTGGATGTATGATGGTCACTAATCATGAGTACAATCGGTCTAGTCATCTCTCGATCCCTCCATTGATCACTTTTGATCCGTCATTTCATGAATCCCTAGTTCGCATAACGCTCGTTTCCAAGAACCAAATCGTCTCGATACTTTCGCAACGCTCGGTTTATTAAAACGTTTAGCCCACTTTTGATACGTAATCGCATTGAAAGGCGTTAATACTCGATACGCTTCATATAATGCTTGTACAATCTCCGCTTTGTCTTTGGCAGGTTGTACGGTGAAATGCTCTTCTTCTAAACGCTCGACCGCTTTGACGGCGAGACTCCACGACCCGAAGTGGGTAATAATATCACCTAATGAAGGAACACTTCGTCCCGATGCCCAGTGCCGATATTGAGCACTCGTCAGCCTTCCTTCTTCTGCCGATGCGAGCCGAAGTGCCTGAATCATATCCTGGGACTCGTATCGTCTAACTTCTAACAGTCCGGATGCTTTCAGGGCATTCATCCACGTTCCATAAACAGATAAAATCTCGAGAAAGGTGGGAACGTCTCGATTTTGGCTCCATCGTTGATATTGTGTCACCGTGAGAGATGGAGTCAGAGATGCTGCGGTTTGAAGCGCTCGAATGATCTCTGCTTCCGTTTTCATTTCATTTCCTCCTTACACGCTTTTTTCTTTTACGAAATGGCGTGTATCTAGCACGGTCTGAATGACTTTCTGTTGTTCACCAATCGTCAAACTCGAGCTCGATGGTAAGCAAATACCGTTTTCAAATAAGTGACGACTCACGTCTTCCCCGTCAACCGTGACGTATTCGGCATCTCGATAGAGCGGTTGTAGGTGCATCGGTTTCCAGACTGGGCGTGATTCAATTTCGGCGTCGCTCAACTGTTGAATCAACTGATCACGGCTGGCGATATCGCGTCCGACTTGCATGGCGGTCAACCAACGATTCGCACGAGAGAAAGGAATTTCTTGTTGATACGTGACATCAATCGTCGAAAACATTTGTTCATACCGACGAAAGACGTTACGTCTCGCCCGGACTCGTTGTTCGATGACCTCTAGCTGTCCTCGACCGATTCCTGCCGACACATTACTCAAGCGATAGTTGTACCCGACTTCTTCATGTTCGTAATGTAAAACGTTCTCTCTTGCTTGCGTTGCGAGTTTCAACGCATATTGGCGCTGACTGTCAGAGCCTAGCAATAGCATCCCTCCACCGGATGTGGTGATGATTTTGTTCCCATTGAACGAATAGAATCCGATGTCACCAATCGTACCGGTCATCTGCCCTTTCCAAGTCGCTCCGAGCGATTCCGCAGCATCTTCAATCAATGCCACCCCGAACTCTTGGCAAATTTGACGAATCTCGCCAATCTTCGCGACTACCCCGTATAGATGAACCACGATGACCGCTTTCGGTAACTTTCCTTTCGTAGCGGCTTGAACCAATGCTTTTCGTAATGCTTCCGGTGACATGTTCCACGTTTCTTTTTCTGAATCGATGAATACCGGTGTCGCCCCGACATACAGAATGGGATTGACTGAAGCGACGAATGTGAGGGACTGACAAAAGATCACATCTCCTCTTTCAATTCCTAACGTCAACAACGCGAGATGGAGCGCCGCTGTGCCAGAACTCGTCGCGAGTGTATGTGTGTGATCAACGTACTTCCCAAGCTCTTCTTCAAAGGCGTTAACGTTCGGACCGAGTGGCGCAATCCAGTTACTAGCGAATGCTTCTTCTACGTAAGCCATCTCTCGTCCGGACATGTGCGGTTTTGATAATAAAATAGTCATGTGCTCATGTCCTCCTTCATCATCGTTTGATAGGCGTTGTACCATTCGATCGTCTTCCGTAACCCCTCGTGAAGCGGGGTACGTGGTTGAAATCCAATCATCGCTTCTAGCGTAGGCAAATCTGTTTCTTGAAAGACTTGGTCACGCATCGGTAGAGATACATGGACCGGTTGATGCATCTGGTGCCCGATTTCGGTGAGCAGCGTTTGGACGTGTACATAATCCGAGGCATCGATTCGGAACTGTCCAACGATTGGCAAGCCTGACTGAATCAATTTGATGACACGAACGACGGTTTCGACCACATCATCGATATAAGAGGCTTTTACAATGTCCGTTGCATAGAATCCGACCATACGATGACCTTGGTCAATCGCGAGTACCGCTTTCGAAAACAGGGTTGTCGAATCATCCCAAGGTCCGTATACATCCTCTGTTATCAGATGAAGCGCTGATGAAGAATGACGAGTCTGTTCAATTGGAAGGTCGAACGTGATGAACGACTGAATCGACACCCGACTTTTTTGATTCATGACGAGCTGCTTCACTTGTTCGTATCGCTCTATTTCACGATTTTGATAGACCCCACTGCATAAGATGACGTGATTCGGTTCATACATCGTCATAATCTGGCGCATGTGTGGCTTATGGGAGACATCTGTTCGAATGAGATGGAACAAGGGATGAGACAAGACGTATAGCCGTTGTCTCGCAAGTTGCGTTTTTGATTCTCCTTCGTCATCAATCCCAATCACTTCGTATCCGTCTTTTAGTAGTCGCCTGGCAAGATGAAACCCTTTGAACGTGGATACACCGATCACCATGACACGATCCATTGCACTCCCCCCTTTAATTTCCATCGACGACCCGGATGCGCACATGCTGGGCTGGGATAAACTCGAATCCACTTGCAAAAATTCGTTGCAAATCTCGGTCAATATCATTACTGTTTGCGACGAATAATAACGCGTCTGTCAGTGCCGGACCGTTTTGTCGGAAGTGTTCAATCAACCGTAAGATGGGAGCGACCGATGTGAACGGGCGGGTACAACCGACAAAGATTTTCGGGAAAATATTCGCCTCTGGGTCGAGTTCGTTTGTAGCCAGTAATTCTTCATATAACTTTTCACCCGGGCGAATCCCCGTCACTTCAATCGGAATTTGATCGATGGTGAACCCGCTGAGCTCAATCATCTTTTTCGCTAAATCGATAATTTTGACCGGTTCTCCCATATCGAGCACGAAGATTTCTCCACCTCGGGATAACACACTCGCTTGAATGACGAGTCGACTCGCCTCTGGAATGGTCATGAAGTAACGTGTCATCTCTGAATCCGTTACCGTGACCGGTCCTCCTTGAGCAATTTGTTCTTTGAAGAGAGGGACGACCGAACCACGGCTACCGAGAACGTTACCGAATCGAACAACAGCGAAAATCGTATCGCTTGAACGCGCTTTTTCCTGAACGATCATCTCTGCGATTCGTTTTGTCGACCCCATGACGTTCGTTGGGTTGACTGCTTTATCGGTCGATACCATGACGAATCGATCGACCCGATATTTCGAAGCCACATCGACCATATTCTTTGTGCCATAGATATTATTTTTGACTGCTTCAAGCGGGTTATCTTGCATGAGCGGAACGTGTTTGTGTGCCGCTGCATGATAGACGATTTCTGGACGATACGTTTGAAAGACGTGTTCGAGTCTCTCTACATCTTGCACATCCCCGATCACTGGATGAAGTTTCGTCTCAAGTCCAAGTCCGTTTAACTCTTTCTCGATTAAATAAATGCTGTTTTCTCCATGTCCGAAAAGGATCATCTCGGCCGGTTTGAACTTAATCAATTGACGACAGAGTTCCGAACCAATCGACCCTCCTGCCCCTGTCACGAGGACCGTTGCTCCTTCCACGTGCTTCGAGATACCTGAAATATCGAGTTGTACCGGCTCTCGTCCTAACAAATCCTCGATTTTCACTTCGCGAATTTCGTTAATCGACACATTTCCGGTAGCAAGTTCGGACAACATCGGGAGTGCATGTGATTCAACGCCAGTCTTTTCAATACGTTTCAACAATTCGATGCGTCTCGCGTGTGCTAGACTCGGGATAGAGAAAATGACGACTTCAATTCCTTGTTCTTCGATGATGCGTTCTAAATCGTCTGTCGTACCGAGAATCGGGACACCGTGTACATATAAGGAGGCGAGCATCGGATCGTCATCGATAATTCCAACCACATGGAGGACGTTCGTCCGATACTCTTTCAACTCACGTACGATGAGCTGTCCAGAGTTCCCGGCCCCGATGATCAGTGTTTTCCGACCTTGTGGGGCAGGATGCGGCTTGAACGTATGCAAGACGTGATGACGGGCCAAGAAACGCGTGAATAAAATCATGTTGAATGCTAATAGCCCTTGAACCGCAATCATGACGCCGAGCCCGCGTCCGAATTGAAATTGATTGTAGGCGAATAGAATCAAGTCGCTGCTAATCAACGCAATGGTTACTTGTTTCATTTCATGGATTGAAGCGTATCGCCAATCGATGCGATGAATTTTCAAAAGCGCCCCGACAAGCATGAAGCTAAACATTTTGATTGCCACCATCAGTAACAAATCGTATGTTGTTGCTGTGAACGGCATCACTTTCGAAAATAAAATGTCAAACGTCATATATAAGACGATTGAGACGATTGCGATATCGACGCAGAAGAATAATAAGTTTCTGCGATTTCTTCGATAGACGTTAACGAGTGTAGCCATCGTGTATTGCACCTCCAAATGTCTAAGTTGTGTAATCGTGTTGGGTATGGTGTGCGAAGAATGCGTTGATGCTAGTAAACTACCCGAGTCGTTGTAACAAATTTAAGGATAATGCGAGCTTTTTGTTATTAATGAAATCGCTGTAACAAATAAGTTCACAAAGTTATTCTCATCTTTTCTTTCACATAATGAATAATTTTCTTCCGAGCGGGAATGGAAAGAACATACCAAATAAAATTGGGTGTTGTTGACAACTGTGTTTTGAATGAAAAGGAGGAACCTGTACCGCATCGCTGTTTGACTTCTGTACGACCAACCTAACAACATACATGTTCATTCACACCAAGAGACCTTCTGAGACGCCCGTGAGCGTTCACACAAAAGGAGAGACACCAAGATGAAAAAATGGACAAGACCTCAAATCGTACAAGCTTTGCAGTTGGCTGCCCAAGAATACGCAGAACTTGATTCCAAACAATACAGCGTTTGGTCTCATGACAAAAATGTCCCTTCCCTTTCTACCGTCATTCATCAATTTGGTTCGTGGCGCGAAGCCCTCGTTGCAGCACAGATTAAGCTTTCGTTTCATTATTATTCAGACGAAGATATTCTACGCGCGTTAAACAAAGCTGCAGAAGAGCTCACGCTATTCACGAGTCAAACGTACCGAGAATGGTCAAAAGTGACACGATCGCCTTCTCTCACCCTCATCAGTAGTCGCTTTGGTTCATGGTCGAATGCACTCCGAGAAGCGAAACTTCAAACAACGGCCGCTAAAAATAGTGAAGAACGCATCATCCAAGCCTTGATCGAAGCATCGGAAGAACTCGAACGCCTCACGTCTCAACATTATGCGGTGTGGGCGCAAGAACGCGGCTATCCGACCGTTGCGACCATCGCTAGAAAGTATGGTTCTTGGAGCTACGCTCTTTTCGTATTGGACATCGCTCCACCGAAACGGAAATGGGATGAAGAAGATGTGATTGAAGCGCTCCGGCTCGCGAAGAAAGAATTGCCTCATTTCAGCATCCTCCACTATCGAAAATGGGCGGAAGGACGGAACGTGCCGAGTACATCGACGATTAACGTCCTCTTTGGAAGCTGGACGGCCGCTCTCAAATGTATGGAAGCGCAAAAAGTGACACAATAATGCTCAACGAACACACAAAAAGCGCCGACTCAAGAGGAGTCGACGCTTTTTCATGTAACGATTGCAATATACAACGGAATGCCAATCAACAAGTTGAACGGGAACGTGACCGCAAGGGAGAGGGTCAAATAAAAGGACGGTTTCGCTTCCGGGACCGAGGCTTGTAGCATCGCAGGCGCGGCAATGTATGAACCACTCGCCGCTAATGTCATAAGAAGTATCGTTCCTCCTTCTGAAAGACCCGCGACACCCGCTGCCAAAAAGCCAACAAGTGCCCCAATCAACGGGAATAACATCCCCATGGCAACGAACTTCAGCCCATACGTCGGCACCGTCTTCAACTGTTGTCCGACTTTTACCCCCAATCCTAATAAGAAGAGGAGCAACACCCCTGGGAACAAGTCCACAAAGAACGGTTTGAGCGGAGTCGCATCTGGCGTCACGAGTCCGACCACAAGACCTGCCAGCATAAGCAAGATGCTCTTCGAAAATAAGCTATCCCGGAGGACAGACAGCGAATTCGTTTTGCCCGACGTCGCGGTGATCCCCATCACCTGCGTTTGGTTATACAACAGTAACGCCACAATCAGTCCAGGGATTTCAAGAACGACGACCAATGTCGTCATGAACGGTTCATATCCAATCCCTAGGCGCTCCAGCTGCGTCGATGCAGCCACATAGGTCACGAGCGAGACGGAACCAAACGTCGCAGCCATAGCAATCCGTTCGTGGAAGGTAAACTTCAGGAGACCTCCTGCGAGAAAAGCGAGGAGCGGTAATAAAATCCCAATCAACAGCGTCACCGTCAATGGCAGTGCAATTTCTTCAAATGATACCGAGGCGAGTCCCATCCCACCTTTCAATCCAATGGCCAGTAGTAAGTAAATGTTTAGCGTCGTGCTCAGTGAATCAGGAATCTTCAAGTTCGATTTCCCGACTGCGGCAATCACGCCCGTCACAAATAGAAGCACGGGAGCGCTCGTCAGTAAAAATAAAAACAAATCCATACATGTTCCTCCTTGGCGACAAAAAAGCGCACACCTAAAGAAGGCGTGCGCTGTATGCCGACGGCTCGACTATTCGCTCCGTCAGGCCGACAACTGTCGGTTGATTAAATTGTTCAGTAGCTCCGTAAGAAGATCTCGAAAGCACGCTTCGTGACGACTCGTCCATTCGCTCCTCTCACGTCTCTGAATTTCATTTTAAAAAGTCGACGTTCCGTTGTCAATCGGTTTGATCCCAAGGCGCGTCCAAACGAAAGACGATGAGACGCTCCCCTGTTTTCGTACTGATGTCCGTGTGGAGCGAAACAATCGAACGGCCGAGCACTTGCCCGACAATCGTTTCAAGTTGGCTCCGTCCCGATTCGACGAGATTGTTGCGGTATTTCTTCAATTGCTCGCGACCTGACGACTTGGTGGCCAAGTCATACTCGGCCGGCGTCAACACACCTTGGAGTGTGACGATGGCGAGGTCCCGAAGCAGGTCTGCCTTACACGTCAATGACCCGCGACCCAAATATTCTTTCTCCCATTGGGTGATCCGGGCGCTCAGTTCCATTTCCAGCTGACCTTTTTTCCGCATTTATTTCACGAATCCAATCATCATCTCACGAAGAATTTTTGCTGCCGCGATGGCCGTCATATCCGACTGATCGTATGCCGGTGACACTTCGACAAGGTCTGCGCCGATGATGTCGAGGTCTGCGTTCGCGATAGCGTGTACCGCTTCTAGCAATTCTTTCGTCGAGATGCCGCCGATTTCTTGTGTACCTGTCCCTGGTGCTGCTGACGGGTCAAGAACGTCGATGTCGATCGTGACATATACTTTTTTCCCAGCGAGTGTCGGTAAGACGCGCTTGAGAGGCTCGATGACTTCAAATTGATGCATGTTGTAGCCGACTTCACGTGCCCACTCAAACTCTTCTTTCATCCCTGAACGGATTCCGAACGAGTAACAGTTCGATGGTCCAATCAAGTTTGCCGCTTTTTTAAGCGGAGTCGAGTGTGAGAGTGGCTCGCCTTCATACTCATCCCGAAGGTCCGTATGCGCATCCAAGTGGATGATGACAAAGTCGTCGCCGTACACGTCGTGCATCGCTTTGATGATCGGCCATGTGACGAGATGTTCGCCACCCATTCCGAGTGGGAACTTGCCTGCTTTGACGACATCTTTGACGAACGCCTCGATCATATCGAGCGACTTCGGTGCGTTCCCGAATGGAAGTGGGATATCTCCTGCATCGTATACCGCTGCATCTGCCAAATCACCGTCTAAATACGGGCTGTATTCTTCAAGGCCGATCGACACTTCACGAATCCGGTTCGGACCGAAACGTGAACCCGGACGGAAACTGACCGTCCAGTCCATCGGCATCCCGTAAAGAACCGTCTTCGCCTCTGTCACCTCTGGGAGACTGGCGATAAACACTTTACCTGAGTATGCTTCATCAAAACGTTTGATCATTTTGTCAAATCCTCCACGAATTTTGGAAGGACGAACGCCGCGTTGTGAAGCTTCGGCGTGTAATATTTTGTTTCGATGTCATGGAAACGCTCAGCCGATACTTGTTCCGGATCGTATTTCTTCGAACCGATTGTGAACGTCCACATCCCGCTCGGGTACGTCGGAACGTTCGCCGTGTACAATTTCGTGATCGGGAAGATTTCCTTCACGTCACGTTGAACCGTTTGAATGAGTTCTGGTGTGAACCACGGGTTATCCGTTTGTGCGACAAAGATGCCATCCTCTTTGAGCGCTTTCGAGATGCCTGCATAGAATCCTTTTGTGAAGAGGTTCGCTGCTGGCCCAACTGGTTCTGTCGAGTCGACCATAATGACGTCGTACTCGTTCTCTGATTTCGCAATATGCATGAAACCGTCACCGACGATGACTTCAACACGTGGGTTATCAAGTTCACCGGCAATGTTCGGCAAGTATTTCTTCGAATATTCAATGACTTTCCCGTCAATATCAACGAGAACTGCCTTTTCAACTGATGGGTGTTTCATGATTTCACGGATGACACCGCCGTCTCCCCCACCGACTACAAGCACATGCTTTGGATTCGGGTGTGTAAAGAGTGGGACGTGTGCGACCATCTCGTGATAGACGAATTCGTCCTTATCCGTCGTCATGACCATCCCGTCAAGTAACAACATCGTTCCGAACTCGTCCGTTTCGACCATTTCTAGTCGTTGAAACTCCGTTTGTTCGCTCTCATAAACGTGGTTTACACGGAACGTGATCCCGTAATCTTCTGTTTGGTGCTCCGTAAACCATAATTTTAATTTTTGGTCCATCGATAGAACCCCTTTCTGTTCAAAAAGTTGTTCGTATGCGAGTGGCGTTTTGAGGCGCTTCTTAATCATACGATAGGAAGTATACAAAACCTGTACCCATTTTGCACGAATTTTTTGAAGAATGGTTCCTGAATGTGAGTTTTTTGTGAGACGTGACCGATATACTGAATGAACCAATTTTGAATGGAAAGGTGGAATAGTATGTGGTCACCCTGCGCTTCTTGTAATACAACAATTCCTTTGATTGCTCAAGGGACACTCGTCACAACATTCAAGGAATACCCGTATACATCGTTTGAAGAACTAGATGTACTCCTCACACAAGCAAACGGAACGGTATACTGTGTCGATCCTGCATCGAACCGTCAGACCCCGCCGCTTGAGGTCGAAGTATTAAAAGATCAGCTTGCTAACCGGCACATCATTGAACAGATTCAGCACGGCACGTTCGAGAGTCATCTCCAGCCAATCTTCTTCCTCGATTCTACGGAAACGTTCGGGTACGAGGCACTTCTCCGTAGCGGTGCCAACATCTCGCCTTATGATTTATTCCGGACGGCAAACCGTTTCGGTCTTCATTCGAAGCTCGATCAGCGGGCTCGTGCTGAGGCGATTAAAGCGACATACGAAGCCGTCGCCCCTCACCAAAAGACATTCATCAACTTCTTACCCTCAACGATTTACAATCCAGACTATTGTTTGCAGCATACGTTCGATATCATCGATCGATATGATCTCAGTCCGGACCGTTTTATCTTCGAAGTCGTGGAGACAGAGAAGGTACATGACGTCGATCATTTGCAGCACGTCTTTTCGACATATAAAAAGCGGGGGATGCAAGTTGCGCTAGACGACGTCGGTGCAGGTTTCTCGACCATCGACATGTTGAAGCGACTCGAACCGGACTATGTCAAAATCGACCGTTCGTATGTTTCATTTTGTGACGAGGATGCCGAAAAGCGGGATTTCCTCAAAAAAGTGCGTGCGTTGACCCACTCGATGGGCATCACACTTCTCGCTGAAGGTGTCGAGCGCATCGAAGAGGCGGATGTGTGTCGTGAACTCGGATTCGACTTGGCCCAAGGGTATTTCTTCGGAAAACCGGCTCCTGCGAAAGAGCACGTCATCAAAACAGCATAAGCAGGTTTCGTTATTCCAAGTGTGGGCATCGACTTGATCGAGTGTCCGCACTTTTTTGTTTTTCGTATGAAGCGGTTGTCGTTTTCATCACTTCGATACGGTTTCATCGTTTTTTAGGTTTCGGTCTGAGATGTTCAGGAGATAGCATATTATAGAAGGTCGACGCGAGCGAAAGAGGTGGAGATGTAGATGAAATCATGGATTGTCAGTGGTTATGCCATCGTACTCGGAATCATCATCGGCTTAGTGAGTTGGCTCTTTCTATCCGTTGTTTATAAAGGGATTCACGTTGTGTGGCATACGGTACCTGAGCAATTTAATTTTCCGTTTTATTTGTTTCTCGTACCGGTCATCGCCGGGGTATGCATCGGTCTGTTGCAACGTCGGTATGGGCGAATGCCCCGTCTCATGCCTGAAGTGTTAGAAGAACGAAAAGGAACGGGGCGCATTGACTATCGTTTGATCGGATATACGACGTTGACCGCCCTCCTCGTTCTCATTGGAGGAGCAAGTCTCGGTCCCGAGGCCGCGCTCGTCGGCATCGTCGGCGGACTCACGACATGGTTCTCGGAGCGCATCCGTCACGTCCGTCAAGAATTAGCGGAATTGCAAGAAGTCGGTCATGCCGTCGTACTCGGAATTGTCTTCAACGCGCCACTCTTTGGTGCCATTGCGGCGGAAGAAAGCGAGCAGAAAAAGCAACCGATGCTGAACCTGCTTGCGACACTCGCCGGAATCGGGACATTTTATTTACTCAATCAACTTGACGAGCGTCCACCGTTCATCATTAAGTTCCCTGCGATTGAAAGTGTCCAGATTGATTGGACGATGTTATTCATTATTCTTGGCGGCATGGTTCTCGGCTGGCTTTACTTGGTCAGTGAACATGCATTGATGCATCTCTTCTCAAACGTGCCTATTCTAATCCTCACAACGCTCGGCGGCGTCGGGATTGGAATCATGGCTCTTCTTTATCCGAACCTCCTCTTCTCTGGAGAAGAAACGATTCTCGAATATGCAGAAGACTGGCAACTCATCCCGTTATACACTCTTCTTCTCTACAGCGTGTTAAAACTGCTCTTTACGGCATTCTGTCTAGCGACCGGCTGGCGCGGTGGTCATATTTATCCGCTCCTCTTCTCTTCGTTCACACTCGGTTATTTTTTCAGTCTCTTGTTCGAACTCGATATGACATTTTCAGTCGTTCTGACGACGAGCGCTTTACTCGCCACGGCGATGCGACAACCGTTGGCCATCATCGTGTTACTCGTGCTCTTTTTCCCACCGAATAGTTGGCTCTATGTATTCGCGGTCGTGGCAATCGTTTCTAAAATTCCACTTCCCTCATTCATTCATCCGCCAGTGAAAGCTTGATTTTAGATGTTGAAAAAAGGGTAATGGATGTATAGTTATGCAATCGGTCGAAAGGAGGAACGGTTGTGAGCGAATATGAAATGGCCATTGAAAACCTAATTGACGCAGTTAGCTCGGATTGGATTAGCATCATTTTAGCTATTTTAGTCGTGATTATGGGGATTGTCGTTTTCATCTACGTCGTCATGACAATCGTCGACATGTTTTTATCCAAGGACATCGTCTGGGGAATCGTTGAAGTCATCGCTCTATTCGTAGGACTGGCAGTGCTCTTGTCCGTCTTCTATTACTGGAATCGAAATCGGGTCAAAGCACAGTTCGGTCTCTTCCTCGTCCTATTCTCTCTCGCAGTAAATGTGTACTTCTTCGTTCGTTATGCGGACGAAATTAACGCTGTCCTGAACAGCGTTTACTAAAAAACGAGGGGAATCTCCCCTCGTTTTCATCGTTCATGGAAAGGTGGTGTTTCCTTTGAAACGTCGCGTCATTCAACTGATCATCATGATCATCAGCGTCATTTTGCTCGTCGGTCTCTTATTTTGGCTCGATGTCCTCATTCCCGTATTAATCGGAATCGCAATCGTCGCACCGCTCGTCGTTGGTTGGCAGATTTTATTTGACCAAGTACAGCCCCAAGGGAAGCTCGCCTGGTTATTGACCGTCTTCTTCATCCCGTTCATCGGCGTCTTGGCATGGGTCATGTTCGGCCGTACGCCGCGTCGCCATCGACGCTTTAAACGAACGTCATCAGAAATCCGGCTGCTAAGACAAGCCATTGAGAGTGAAACAATCGAGACTTCTCCCGATATCGTGTCTGCCTATCCATTGACGCGGACACTTGAAAAACTAGGAGCAAGCGGTGCGGACGCTCACACGTCGACAACTCTCCTCGTCAACGGCGAAGAAAAGTTCGAGGCGTTATTAGATGCCATCAACAGTGCGACCGACCATATCCACATTCAATACTATCTATTTAGAACCGATGAGATTTCATTAAAGGTCCGAGATGCACTTATCCAAAAATCGAATGAGAACGTCATCGTTCGCTTTTTATATGACGGACTCGGTAGCCAAGAAATCGGGGAAGACTTTATCCAGCCGTTACGGGAATCCCGTGTCCACGTCCAAGCGTTTGACCCGGTCTTGCATCCATACCTCGTTTTCAATGCCAACTTCCGCAACCATCAAAAACTGATTGTCGTGGATGGGCGAATCGCGCTAACAGGCGGGTTGAACGTCGGTGATGAATATCTCGGAAAAAATGAGAAGCTCGGTTTCTGGCGTGACACGCATCTACGTCTCGAAGGTCCGCTCGTCCGAGAACTCCAACAGCTTTTTGTCGAGAACTGGCTGTATGCGGGACAAGGGACAATTGATGAGACGTGGGACCTATTCGCAGATGAAGAGCACCTCTCTCAGTACTTTGTGAATGAACCGAAAGGACAAAACGGGGCGACACAACTGCTCGTCACGTCACCTGGTAAAGACGTGACGATTCGCGATGGGTTGATGCGTCTGTTGATGGAGGCAAAAGAGTCGATCTGGCTCACCACCCCATACCTCGTTCCTCCACCTGAACTGTTGGCGATTCTCGAAGTCGCAGGTCGTAGCGGCATTGATGTGCGCATCGTCGTACCGGGCAAGGGAGACGAATGGTTCAGCTTCCATGCGACCGAATATTATTTCGAACAGCTGTTGAAGCGGAACATTAAAATTTATAAATACAATCGCCATTTCATCCATGCGAAAACGCTCCTGATCGATGGCAAAGTTGCACTCGTCGGGTCAGCCAACTTCGATTTCCGAAGTATGTTTCTGAATCACGAGATGATGATCGCCCAGTTCGATACGACGTCAATCCAACAACTTCACGAAACCTTCTTAAAAGATTTTGAGGAATCGATTTTAATCGACTGGGCCGTGTTACGGAAGAAAACGACCGGTAAGCGTTTCGTCGAGGCGTTTTGTCATATCTTCTCGCCTCTTCTCTGACGCATTCGCCAGACGAGGTAAGAAACCCCGACGAGACCGACCAAGAACAGTTGCCATCCGACCGTCAATTGCATCGCTGCCGTCACCGCCAGCCCTTCCATGATGAGGGCAGGCACTTTCCCAATCGTACTTGCGACCGCAAATGAGGCGAGTGTCATACGACTGAACGCTGCCGATAACGTGACGAGTCCAGACGGTACGAACGGCATGAGACGCATGCCAAGGACGAGAAACCAGGCCTCGGCTCCCGTCGCCTTTCGGAGTCGCTGAAACCGGCCACCGTCCGGGGACGTATAACGATGCAGCGCTTTTCGGTAAAGAATGAAACTGACGATGGCTCCTACCGCCTCACCGACAATCGAGACGAGAATACCGGGTACGAGACCGAGGACACTCACGTTGATCGCCGTCAAAAAAGCACTCGGTAACACCCCAGCCACCGCAATCACACTATTTAGTATGATGCTTATGGCTAAAAATAAAGGGAGCGGGAGCAGTTCCCATTCCATAATCATCACTCTTTCTATTCACAAAATAAGGACCATGACGCGTTGTCATGGTCCTCTACTATATCATAGCGTTGATGAAGAGGTCGCACCTGCTTCATCCCACGAGTCTTCGTCGACTGGTGGTAGATGTTTTTCTTCCAATTTCGAAACGACGACCGCACATGCCGCATCCCCCGTGATGTTGACAGATGTGCGAAGCATATCGAGAATACGGTCGACCCCGATAATGAGGGCGATTCCCTCTACCGGCAAGTTGACCGACTGAAGGACGAGGGCAAGCATGACAAGCCCGACCCCTGGTACACCTGCTGTCCCGATTGAAGCAAGGACCGCCGTAATGACGACCGTCAACAATTGAGTCATTGTTAAGTCAGACGCGAATACTTGCGCGATGAAGATGGTAGCAACACCTTGCATGATGGCCGTTCCGTCCATGTTGACCGTTGCCCCGAGTGGTTGCACGAACGACGAAATCGAACGTGGTACACCGAGTTTCTTCTGGGCGACTTCCATCGATACCGGAAGCGTCGCATTCGACGAAGATGTCGAGAATGCGAATGTCATCGCCTCATAGAAGTTTTTGAAGAAGAACACTGGGCTCATCTTTCCGATGAAGTAAACGGCTGCCCCGTATACAATCGTTGCGTGTAAGAAGAGCGTCAAGACAACGGCGATCATATACCATGCCATGGCGACGACCGCATCGAGACCGATGCCTCCGATTGCCGAAGCAATCAATGCGAATGCACCGTATGGCGCGAGCTTCATGACGAGATGAATCAAGTACATCATGATGCGATCACCTTGTTTGACGAATTGACGCCATGTCTTCGCCTTGTCACCAAGGGCAATCAGCGCGAATCCAATCAATGCTGCAAAGACGATGATTTGAAGCATGTTTCCTTCAGCGAGTGCCGTAATCGGATTCGTTGGAATCATATTGACGAATGTCTGTACGATATTTGACGATTCCTCGGTCGCTGTAGATTCAAATTCAAGACCTGTTGTTTGGAAGTCCCCACGCTCCCCTGGTTGTAAAACAGATGCGACGCCCATCGCCAACATAATCGCGAGTGCTGTCGTCGCTAAGAAGAACAAAATCGACTTCGTCCCGACCCGACCTAGCTCTTTCGGGTCCCCGAGACCCATGACGCCTAAAATAATCGAGAAGAAGACGATCGGCACGACTAACATTTTAATCAGATTCAAAAAGACCGTTCCGACCGGAGATAAAATATACGGATTCACAATCTCATAAATTGAATCCGGCAATCCCGCCAATCCGAGACCAACTACAACACCTAGCGCGAGACCGATTAAGATTTTTTTCGTTTCGCTCATCGTATCACCCTTTCTTTTTTTCACAATGTAGTCAGTATATCATAATACTGAATTTTCATACAATTACAAATGAATATCTCTTCAGTTACATAATTTCCTTTTACTCCCAAAAATGCGAAACAAAAAAGATTGGAGACGAAAAAATCGTCCAATCTTTTTACTCGGCACCTAAGCGCTCGAGCTCTGCATGAAGTTCAGTCGAGTTCGTCCAAATTTCTGGGCGATGTTCTTGTAGGAAATTCGCCAATACGTCGCGGGACGGAGCGTCCATCATGTCGATTAAAATCCGACCCTTCAACGATTTGTCCATCTGATTAACGTGATAAGGCAATAATTTATAGCCTCGTCTCGCTTCGACATCTACCGACATGTCACATGCCGCGACGCCGCCATAGTAAAAGCCTTCTCGTTTTCGACCGACCGTCACCCAAACGATCCAATACGGTTTCCCGTTCGGTACCGCTTCTTGGTCCGTCAAAAACTTGATTCGCTTCTCGATGGCAGACTTGGCGTGCATCGCACCCATATCGATTGTCGCCGTGCCCGCCTCGACATCGATGATGACCGGGGACATGTTATTTAAACTAAGCGAACCGACACCAAAACCGCCGTGTCCGTCCGTCGCGTCGTCTGAAATGATATTAAAATTAATGTCTTTCATGTTCCACCCTCCCTCTCTACTGTACACAATGATATAGGATGGTGGCAATCCTGAGTCACTTCCAGTCAATTTGAAAACGTCTTCCCGGTCCAATGTGACGGATGAGCGTGCGATCCATTTCAATGACCCGACCGATGACGTTGACCCGTTCATCTGCCGGCAAATCTCGCTTCGTCACTTGCAGTTCCCCCGCATAACGCCCATATCGTTCGTTGTCCAACGTGATGCTACCGAGCAGTCGTTTTTCTGTATTTCGCGATTGAATCAAATGGTCCCCGGGTCGTCCGTAAGCTCTCGATTCGACCGAGCGAATGACATCTCGGGCTGGGTCCATCCGGTTCGTATGCAGTGTCGGTAATGAATCGACACCGTACTCTGAAGTTGCACGAAGGACGATGATTCCTTCATCGTACACCTGAAATTGTCGCATCGCCTGATTGGACACGCGCGGGTCACCAATCAAAATTCGGTCGACCGTCGCTTGTAAATCGATATAACACGAAAGCGGAGACTGATGGCGATGCTCCTCGAGTGTCGGTAACGTCTCATGAAGAGGTCCACGTAACTGTTCATCTCCAGGAATGAACGCCTGTACTTTGATTCCTTGTGCATGTAACCAGGCGTTTCTCTCGTCAAACCAGGAGCGGTCAAGCCCCGTCTCAGGTCGTGGATAAAAATTATGCCACGCTTCGACGTGGTCCCGTCGTAGCCCTTGTCGCAACATCTCTTCAAGCTCTGTTTCCGTGAGTGTACTGGCATTGAGTGCGACCATCATATGTCGTGACAAGTCGGCCACTTGTTTCGGTGTGACGCCATAGTCGACACGTAACCCCGTGACGCCCCAGTCCAACAGTGTATGGGCATCATTCCAGTCCTTACCGAGCGTCTGTAGAGATGACGGGGCGATGTCTGCCACGAGTTCCATGTTTAGGCGCCTTGCCAATTCCCCTAATTGCTGGAGCCGTCCTGTATATAACATCGAATCGTCTTCCGGAATATGAAGCGACGTGAAGATGCTCGTGAACCCGCTCTCTCGCATGCGTTCGATCCAATCAATGGACGCAGACGTCAATTCCTCACTTAAGTAAACAGAAATCCCTCTCATCTATTTCCCTCCTCACAAAACGTATAGAAAAAGATGACTCGACCGAGCCATCTTTGTTTGTCAAATCCCATCCGCCATCTCT
Organism: Exiguobacterium sp. USCH10; assembly: GCF_037619445.1. Classification (GTDB taxonomy): domain Bacteria; phylum Bacillota; class Bacilli; order Exiguobacteriales; family Exiguobacteriaceae; genus Exiguobacterium; species Exiguobacterium aestuarii_A. The sequence goes on from NZ_JAQPZO010000003.1 coordinate 88,966, forward strand.
TCTTTGAAGCCGAAGAAATAAGTGAACAGGAAGCCTGCCGTATAAGAAATCAATAGTCCGGCGACATACGTCAAATACATCCCGTCGTCAATCAGCGGTGTAAGGGATAGACCTGATACACCAATTCCAAGTGCAGCTGTCTTCATCGTTGCTTGGAAGGCACCACCGACCGCTGCCCCGAGACATGCCGTTAAGAACGGACGTCCGAGCGGAAGTGTGACCCCGTAGAGGAGCGGTTCGCCGATTCCAAGGAAACCGACCGGGATGGCCCCTTTGATAATATTACGGAGTCGCGGGTTGCTTGTCTTCACAAAGATTGCAAGCGCCGCACCGACTTGACCGGCACCCGCCATCGCCAAGATTGGAAGAAGCGCCGTCGTCCCGACCGTATTCAACAGTTCTAAATGGATCGGCGTCAAACCATGGTGTAACCCGACCATGACGAGTGGCAAGAAGAAACCGGCCAAAAGTGCCCCAGCGACAGGTCCCCCGAACTCAAGCGTCGCATTAATGCCTCGCATGATCCCATCTGACAATACACCCGCGACCGGCATGATCGCATAGAGTGCTGTAAATCCGACGATGAGGACCGTGAAGAGTGGTGTGAAGATAATATCGATCGATACCGGCATGAAGCGACGAATATGCTTCTCGATATACGTCATGAGCCAACCGGCAAAAATGACACCGAACAAGCCACCGCGTCCGACGACAAGCGGTTCCCCATAAATGACGATGTCCGCGAGGAGCGGGTTGAATAGAATCCCTCCGGCAATCGCCCCGAGCACCGGTGTCCCCCCGAACTCTTTCGCCGTGTTCCACCCGACGAGGATGGCTAAGTATGCGAAGACTGTGCTACCGAGGACGAGTAAAATCTGCATCCACGTCTCCGTCCGGTCGACACCGGCGTTGACAGCAAAGTTCGCCGCACCGTTGATGATTCCTGAAGCGACAAGACCCGGAATGAGCGGGATGAAGATATTCCCGAGTCGACGGAGGAATCGTTTAAACGGTGACTTTTGCTTTTCTTTTACTTTTTGACGCTCGACCGCTGCGCGTTCCTCTGGCGTCAAGTTCGCATCCACTGACTCTTCTCCAATCGCAAGGCCTGTCTCATGACTCATATAATCCGCGACCCGATTCACCGTTCCCGGACCGACGACGATTTGTAACGTCTCATCATCGATAACACCCATGACGCCATCAATCTTCTTCAAGGCGTCAAGATCGGCTTTGGTCGGATCCTTCAACGACAACCGGACACGCGTCATACAGTGAGCGAGTTGACGAATGTTCTCTTTCCCCCCGACATGTGCGAGGATGTCCCGTGCTAAAACCTCTTCTTTCTTCATCTCGATTTTCCCCCTTATAGCGCCTCGCGGACAAACCCGTTCGCACGCTCTAATCGTTTGATGGCTTCTTCGTAAGAGACGTCCGCCAAAATCATGACGATCGCTGTTTTGACATGTCCTTTGGATGACGCAAAATAACGCGCGGCCGTTTCCATGTCGACCCCTGTCGCTTCTGCAATCATCCGCTTGGCACGTACTTCTAATTTTTCGTTCGTCGGTTTCACGTCGACCATCAAGTTTTGATACACTTTGCCTACTCCAATCATCGACGTTGTCGAAATCATGTTGAGGACCAATTTCTGTGCCGTCCCTGCCTTCAATCGTGTCGAACCGGTCAACACTTCCGGTCCTGTCTCCACTTCAATCGGATAGTCTGCATGGCGGCTGATGATTGCGTCCTGATTACAGGAGATGGCCGCAGTGGTTGCTCCAACTTCCCGTGCATAATCGAGACCTCCGATCACATACGGCGTCCGCCCGCTCGCCGCAATCCCAATGACAGTGTCGTCCGCCGTCAGTTGAAGCGCTTTCAAATCATCGACTGCCAATTCCTTGCTGTCTTCTGCTCCCTCGACCGCTTGAATGAGCGCACGCTCGCCACCGGCAATCAACCCGATGACCTGATCCGGGGACACCCCGAACGTCGGTACGCACTCTGCGGCGTCTAAAATGCCTAAACGTCCACTCGTACCCGCCCCGATATATATCAAGCGACCACCTTTACGAAAGGATGCGATGACCCGCTCCACGACTTGCGCGATGACGGGAATCTGATGTTGAATCACTTGCGGGACTTGTCGGTCCTCACTGTTCATGATCGTCAATCGCTCCTCGATCGACATCTCATCTAGTTGCATCGTTCGTTCATTCCGTCTTTCTGTAGCCAATTTTTCTAGCATCGCCACCATCCTTTCTTCTCTATGATTTCATCGTACTATACTGAAACTTAAAGTCAATTTATTATTAATTATTTTTGAAATTTAATTTCAGTATTTACGAAAGAAAAACTCACTCCGGTCGAATGAGTTGTTTCTTCAGGACATGAACGCGCACACCCTTATTCGTGGTAGAATCCTTTTCGTATACATAGCCGTTCCGCTCCCAAAACCGACGAGCGCGCAGATTGTTCGGAAGGACACCTAATCGAAACACCGTCTGATAGGGGCGCATATACTCTTCTTCCACTTGTTCATATAACGTTTGCGCCAAGCCCGTCCCGTGAAGGGTTTCCTCGACGACAAACAATCCGAGCCAAAGCGAACCGTCCACGGGATGTCGTTTTAACAGGTCCGCGATGGCGACAATCCGTCCATCTTCACGAATAATCAGACTGACGGTGGCATCCTCTTCAAAATCCGCCACATTCTCGTCGCAAAACTCTTCAAAGGACTGTCCATTCAAACGGGCAAAGGTACGTTGTCTCACCAAGAAGTCTTCCAATTCCGCGCGATCTTCTTTCGAATACGGTCTGATCATCGGCGCAACTTCACCATCTCATCTCGCGCTTCGGCATAGCGATCAATCAAGCCTTCTCCTTTTCGATGCAAGAGACCCATATATAACGTATCGACAATCGTTAATTGCGTCATCCGCGAGGCGATGCTCGCAATCCGGAAATCGCTCTCGACGTTCGGCGTGCAAAGGCGTACGTCCGCTTCTCGGTAAAGTGGCGACTTGTCCAAGTTCGTAATGGCGATGACGGGCACACGTTTCTTCTTGGCGAAACGAACGAGTTCGAGCACATCTTTCGTCCGTCCCGACGTGCTGATGGCGACGAATACGTCTGATTTTCCTAAATGCGGAATCAACGACAACATATAATGAAAGTCCGACGATGTCGTAGCCGCATACCCGAGCTTCGTGAATTTATATTGCGCATCCATCGCTGCAGTCGACGATCCACCGACCCCATAAAAGATGACACGATTCGCGCGCGCGAATAAGTCCACCGCATGTTCGAGCTCGCGTTTGTCCATCGCTTCGGCACACGCCTCGATCGCCGCTTTATTCACATGGATGACTTTTTGAAACGAATCGTACGGCGTATCTTTTTGCTGGAGAACGTTGAAGTCCGTCAATGTCGTTTCTGTGACGGCCAAGTCTTTCACGAGCGCAAGCTTAAATGCTTTAAAGCTATCAATCCCGACTACGCGGGCGAAACGGACGATACTCGCCTCGGATACATCCGTCTTTTGGGCAAGTTCTTTCGTCGTCATATTTGGAATGAGCGTTGAATGGGACAAGATATAGTCCGCGATTTTCTTTTCAACCGCCGTCATATCGTCTTTTGCTAAATCAATTTTCGTAAGTAAGGATTCCATCGGGTCATCCCCTTCCTGCAACTGTTGTTCTTTTATGATAGCGGATTCTTTCCTCATATTCCAACCGGCTAAAAAGGTCGAGCGTGCGCCCGACCTATAAGTTGTTCGTATTGAACGTATCTCCACCTTGAATCGACCCGTTCTCAAAGCCTCTCTCGAACCAGCGCATCCGCTGTTCCGACGTTCCATGCGTGAACGAGTCCGGCGTCACGTATCCACGCGCCTGACGTTGTAACGTGTCGTCACCGATCTGGTGAGCTGCATTCATCGCTTCTTCGACGTCCCCTGCTTCGAGGTAACCGAGTCCTTGCGCGTGATGCGCCCATACGCCTGCGTAGTAGTCCGCCTGTAACTCGAAACGGACGAGATAGCGATTGAATTCAGTCTCGCTCATCTCATTCCGAAGCGGCATAATCTCTTCTGTCGTTCCGAGAAGCGTCTGGACATGGTGCCCGACCTCATGGGCGACGACGTACGCCATCGCAAAATCACCCGGCGCATTGAAACGCTGACTCAGCTCATCATAGAAACTTAAATCAATGTACAGCTTTTGATCACCCGGACAGTAGAAGGGGCCGACCGCCGACCCGGCGATGCCGCAAGCGGATTCAACTTGTCCCGAGAACAGGACGAGCGTCGGTTCTTGGTACGTCATGCCGTTCTCCGCAAAAATATCTGTCCATACTTCTTCCGTATCTTTCAAGACGACCGCCACAAAGTCCGCCATCTCCTCTTCTCGCTCCGTACCGGTGTATGTTCCTTCAGTTTGCGGCTCACCTAGTCCGATATTGTTGACGAGGTCGGTCGGGCTTCCCCCATTCAATAATGTAAAGACGATGACGAGAATCAATCCGAGACCACCCCCGACCCCGGCAATCCCTTTTCCTCCGATGCTACGCCCTCTTCGGTCCTCGACGTTACGGCTCTGTTGTCTACCTTTCCACTTCATCTTCATTCCTCCTACATTCGCTCTGTCTTGTTCCTTACCCGAAATGTTGAAAAAGTGAGCGCAAGCTTTGAGGTGGACGAAAATTTTCTTTTCTCGAGGAAGTGGATTCACTACAATGAAAGAGACTTCAGCAAAGGAGGAATGACCCATGCCTTACGTAACGGTAAAAATGCTCCCGGGCCGTACCGTGGAACAAAAACGCGCGTTAATTGAAAAAGTGACGGATGCCGTCTCAGAGACAACGAATGCTCCGAAAGAGAACATCACTGTCTTCATCGAAGAGATGGATGCGACGCACTACGGTCAAGCCGGCGTCATGCACGCGGACAAGAAATAAGTAACGAACGGACTCCTTGAATCGGGGTCCGTTTTTTCGTCTAAGCACCACGTCAAATATGTATTCGTTGAACTTCTTGAATTTTCGCTTGTAGCCCACAAAGAACCTCTTCAATGAAATCATCGACCTCTTCAGGTGACATATATACATATTCATGCTGTGGGTCAAACGGATGTGTTTTATAGAAGGACGTGATGTTTTGAATTTGTTGTCCCGTTTGTCCTTGTGGGAAAAACGGTAAGACGTCTTCGAACGAGTCAATGTGACAGAAGTCCGTCCAAAAGATATGATTCGGATGTTTTGCCAAGTACTCAAAGTCAATCCCATACCAGTCCGTTTTGACTAAACGGGTATAGTCTGGTGTTCCGACGATTGCCCGTACAATCGGTTCTTCTTTTTTCGCACGGGTCAACCGCACCCAATATTCGTCTGTGACCAGATGAAAATAATAACCGACTAAATAAGACCATTCTGTATTCGATTTTGTGGTCCCTCCATCTAAATACGTCTGTTTGAACAAATCAGAGGAGATCCCGTTCTCTGTTTTGAAATGGGTGATGGTTTTTGGTGGTTCAGGACGTCCATCCGCTCCGACCAACCCACAGTCTGGACCGATATTTCCTACTAAAAAAGGTATGCGTTCAAACGCGGAATCTGTCTCGAGAATCCGCTCCGCGATACGAAAGTGAGTCACCCATGTCGCCATTTTCATTCCTCCATTTTACTTCAATCTTCTCGGTTCACTTCGAACCGTTCACTCGGCATGGTCGGCTTAATCAAGTGCCGTGTTGCCCGCCAAATGTGGTAACCGATCCGGTCAAGCCACAGCAATACTTGTACTTTTTGGATCGTCTGGTCCATCTCCAACTGATTCGCCGCCGTTTCTTCAAGCAGCTCAGAGCGATGTGCCTTCCGATATTCCGCCAATTGTTTTGACGCCTGTTTCCACATCTTCGAATCTTCCGGTGGCGTATGATGGTTCAATTGATGAACGAGATCGAGTTCGTGCAAGACGAGTTCGCGCGCCGCTAAAAAGTCCGTGTCCCGCAGTGACTGGACCGGTTCGATTTCACGCAATACGTACAACCACCGTTCGAGATGGTCGATTGAATGCAGGAGGGACAAGTGTTGCCCGTAGTCATTTTGCTTTCCGACATCGTCTAGTTGAATCGTACTCAAAAAGACGCGGACATCGCTCAGCGTCTTGTCGACGAGCGTCAATTCATCTTCCCGGAGACGTCCCTCCCGGACGAGCAACTCGGTCTCGTTCCCTAAATAGCGTTCAATCTCGAGTAAAGACCGGCGAGCCGCCTCAAGGGCGACCGTTGGGAGTTGCGACATGTTCTTGTCGAGCAGACGTGTCAATTTTTCTGATCGGCTCGGAATCCATTTTAGTAACCTTCTTGCGAACGGCTGATAAAATGGCAAGAACAAGAGGACGCCTAACACATGGAACGTCGTATGGAATAGGGCGAGACGTAACAAGTCGTTCCAGTTGAACCAATCGGCTACTCGATTGACGACATAGAAGAGAACGGGAAACGTCAGCCATCCGATGAGGACGATGGACACGTGATAGATGGCATGCCCCAATACGATGCGTCGGGCCGACTTCCAACCTCCCATTGAACCGAGTGCCACGACAAGACTCGTCCCAGCACTTTGACCGAGTACCAAAAAAGCGGCTTGCGGAAGTGAAATCGCGGCAGTCGCAAGAGCCGTCATCGTTAAGACGAGCCCAATCGTCGACGACTGAAGGACAACCGTCATCGCAAACCCGATGCCAATCAGGAACGCCTGTTGAGAAAAACGCATCGACTCGATTGGTCCGAACGAGAACGTGACGACATCCCTCATCGCTTCTTGTAGCGTTCCAATCCCGACAAAAATCAGACCGATACTGACAAACAATAGCCCGATTCGTCGTAGACGTGGTCCTAAGAGACGAAGTGCCATCCCGAGCCCGATGAGCGGCAAAAACACTTGACGTACGTCTACATTATAGCCAAGGACGGCGATGATCCATCCTGTCGTCGCGCTACCTACGTTCGCCCCGATGATGAGCGGCAATGCTTGCGTGAACGTGATCAATCCTGCGCTCACAAAACCAATCGTCATCAACGTCGTGACGGTAGAGGATTGAAATAAAGCCGTCAACATCGCGCCAAGTGTCGCCCCCGACAACGAGCCATCGGTGAATTGGTTCAACCGATGACGAAGTCGTGTGCCGGCCCATTTTTTCAGCGTGTCTGTGAGTAACGTCATCCCGAGTAAAAAAATCCCGATGCCACCAATCAGTGTCGCAATCTCCATCGTGTCACGCCCCTTTTCGGGTTATTCGGATTTCAACGTCGACAAGAGCCACGATTTTTCATTCGCATGATCCCTTAAGTTTAGCAACACATCTTCTGGATAATAAATTTTTTCATCCGATTGTCTCGAGTTCAAAATCGACTGGACGAGCATCGACACTTCCGAAATCTCTTTCCGTTCCCCATCGTTCATCTGAAGATAAATGCCTTCATACTTCCCCTGCCCTTTGTACAAGTCATACGGCAACTGACTCAATTGATCTTCGAGCAAGTAATATTTCGGCGGAAGTCCGATGCCTTCCATCGTCTGCCGCAACCGTTCCATATAGCGGACGCGGTTCGCTTCCGGGAAGTTTTTATATTTCAATAAACGACGATTCACGAAACGGCTCGATAAATCGGCTAGAATCGCGTCGTCTTCCTCCATCCATTCCTGGAAATAGAAGTAGACGACCGTCTCGTCCAACTTTAAATATTGTTCAAGCGACATGCCGTTTTGGTCAAAAATTGGTAAGAAATGTTTCGGCATCATCTTGAATGCATAGCCGCTCTCATATAGTTCCTGCGCTCGCTCGAGAATCGCTTTCAAGAGGAGGTCACTTGAACGTGTCGCTGGGTGAAGATACACTTGCCAATACATTTGATAGCGGCGCATGATATAGTCTTCAATCGTATGCATCCCCGACTGTTTGACGACGACTTGGTCCTCATCTGGTCTAAGAACACGCAACATGCGCTCTAAATCAAACTTTCCATAACTGACACCCGCAAAGTGCGCATCACGTAATAAATAATCCATCCGATCGACATCGAGCTGCGAACTGAGCATATTGACGATCAAGCGGTTCGGGTGCGTCTTGTTGATGATGGAGGCCACCTCTTCTGCGAACCCGACACCCATCTCCGACAACACTTGGTTGACCTCGGTATCGCCTAAAATGATGCGCTCGGTCCACACTTCATGGCGAACGGAGAAGACATGTTCGAACGCGTGTGAGAATGGGCCGTGACCGACATCGTGCAAAAGCGCCGCCGCTAACAACAGTTCACGGTCGCGGTCATCCCATTCCGGATATTGTTGGAACTGGTCAATCAATTGGCGCGCAATCTCATAGACGCCGAGAGAATGATGGAATCGCGTGTGCTCTGCGCCGTGGAACGTCAAAAAGGATGTCCCAAGTTGCTTGATGCGGCGTAAACGTTGAAACTCTTTCGTGTTGATCAGTTCCCAAATAAGGTGATCGTAGACGTAAATATAACGGTGTACCGGGTCTTTAAACACTTTTGACCCAGATAATTGTCCTCGTGACGAGTACATGACATGCCCTCCTACGTTTCGTTATGTTCTAGATTCGACTTCAAACGAATCGTTCCCTCCATGCTATAATGAGAAGGAAAATTATTTGTGAAAAGGAATTAAGTATATGATCCATCCATTATTAAAACAACCGAGCTATCGTGTGATCGACCAATCGAGCCTTGGCACGATGTTTCAAGCGGAACAATCGTTCGCGACTGATGACACGTTATGTGCTTCAACCCAACAATCAGGCGCTGTCTTGCGCGCATGGGTGCACACGAATACGATTGTACTCGGAATTCAAGATGCAAGGTTACCTCATTTAAAAGATGGGGTCCGGTATTTGCACGATCGCGGCTTCCGGCCGGTCGTCCGTAACTCAGGTGGGCTCGCCGTCGTGTTAGACGAGGATGTCCTGAACTTATCTTTAATCTTACCCGAGAATGATGGCATTCAAATCGACAGCGGCTATGAGGCCATGACTTCCCTGATCCAACACATGTTCCAAGACGTCACGAACGACATCGTCCCAGGTGAAGTCGTCGGCTCGTACTGTCCGGGAAGTTTCGACTTGTCGATTGACGGCAAAAAGTTCGCCGGTATTTCACAACGACGCGTCCGTGGCGGTGTTGCCGTTCAAATTTACTTGAGCGTAAGACAGAGCGGGAGCGAACGTGCCGAAATCATCCGAGACTTTTATGAATTGGCCATCCAAGGGGAGGCGACCAAGTTCACGTACCCGACCATTGTACCGGAAACGATGGCGTCGTTAGAAGACTTGCTCGGCATTCCCCTCACGGTTCAAGATGTTCTGACACGGGCCTACCGCGTCCTTTCCACTGTCAGTACGCTCCAAAACGCGTCGCTGACGGCTGAAGAACAAACGACACTCGTGAGCCAGCTCGAACGGATGTGGAAACGGAATGAACCATTACGCGAGATCGAACAACAATTAACAGAGGAGTGATTCATCCAATGTTTAAACTGATCACAGACACCGGGGCCGATTTGACGCACGATCAAATCATTGAGTACGGTCTTGAGATTTTACCGCTCGGTGTCATCATCGACAACGAAGAGTTTTTAGACGGGGAGACGATTCAACCGAAAGACGTGTACGATGCGATGCGTCAAGGTAAGACACCGAAGACGTTCCAAATCGAGGCGTCGCGAATCGAGCATTGCTTCCGTCAACATCTCGAAGCCGAAATCCCGTTTTTATACCTCGCTTTCTCCGGAGAACTCTCCGGTACATATCAAACGGCTGTCATGGTCGGTGAGATGCTCAAAGAGGAGTATCCAGACAGCACGTTCAAGATTATCGATACGCGAACGGCTTCGGTCGGACAGGCATTGTTCGTCAAGACGGTCGCAGAGTACGGACAAGACCATACGTATGAAGAAACAAGTGAATATGCGGCTTCACTCGTCGGAAAGATTCGCCACTTGTTCACGGTCGAGTCACTCGAATATTTGATGCGGGGGGGACGCGTCTCGAAAGCGAGTGCCTTCATCGGTGACTTGTTGACGATTCTGCCGTTACTGACGGTCGAGGACGGGAAACTCGTCCCGATTGAAAAGGTACGCGGTCATAAAAAGGTCATGCGCCGTATGGTCGAATGGACGATGGAATCGAAGCCACTCGTCGAGAACGGGCATCTCTTCATCGGTCACGGTGACGACCCTAAAAAAGCGGAACAGTTCGAGAAGATGGTTCTTGAGCATGTTCAACCGAAACACATCACGAAAACACTTGTCGGCTCTGCCATCGGTGCCCATACCGGTCCAGGTCTACTCGTCATCGCCTATTTCGAGGCATAGAAAAATGAGCTTCCCCTTATTTAGGGGAAGCTCATTTTCATTTAGCGATTCCAGTTCTTAAATCCGTCTCCAAACTGTGCATAGTTCTCGTCTTGGAACACACCGTCCACAAATTTCGGTACGTCTACCGGCAACTTCCCTTGTGGCTTCACTTCACCGAAGATGGCACGAATGCCCGCCGGCAAGTTCGGTCCGGCCGATTTCAAGTTGCCTGCTTCCGAGTCTGGTCCGTTCGGATCACCTTTGAACCCATAGATCAAGAGCTGCGCCGGAGCGTCTGGCTGAACGGCTACATCGTATGGGTTACGCAAGCTGAGCATGACCGACTTCTTCCCTGTCTCGTTGGCGTAACGGAACACCTCCGCCGGCACGTAATGGTCAGCCGATGTCGGCTTCAATTTCGCGCTGTTGTTCACGTTCGAACCGACGATGATGTAATCGGCTGCCTCGACTTTTTGCTGAAGTGCCGGATTTTGCGTTAAGTGTGGCGTTGATGCCGAATAGTTGGCCGTGATGACGTTCACGCCTTTCATATTCCCGGCGTTCTTCTCAAGCGACTTGATTGTCTTCACCATACTGTCCGTTTGATCTTTCGCTGGTGACAAGACGAGCACCGTGTCCCCTTTTTTCGGTTTGAACGGGAGTGTCTTGTCCTCATTCTTCACAAGTGTGACGGCTGCTTCCGCGATTTCACGCTCTTTCGCTTTATGCTCCGCACTACCTACGACTGCGTTCGCTTCTGTAAGCTTCGCCTCGAGCGTCGTCGAGTCAATCGTCTCTCCCCAAATGCCGCGCTCTGCCTTCAGTTTTAAAATACGCTCGACCGACTCATCGATAGTCGCCTCTGATAAACGTCCATCCTTCACCGCTTGGATGACTTCATCAAAGATGGCTTCAAGTTTGATTACGTCTGCTTCCGAACGCAAAATCGTCGGCATGAGGGCGATATCGACGCCCGCTTCAAACGTCTTGATGACCGCTTCTGCTTCCGTAAAGTTGTCGGAGATGGCCTGCATGTTGAGCGCGTCGGTCACAACAATCCCGTCATATCCGAGTTCCTCACGTAGCACTCCCGTGATGACATCGTCCGAGAGCGTCGCTGGGAGTGGGAACGTCCCACGATCCGACTCGACGACCTCATCTTCGATTTGCGGCATGCCGATATGTGCCGTCATGATCATGTCGATCCCTTCTGTAATCGCACGTTTAAACGGCAACAACTCGAGTCCACGCAATTCGTCGAGCGACTTATCGACAATCGGTAGTCCATAGTGTGAGTCGACTGCCGTATCCCCATGACCCGGGAAATGTTTCGCCGTCGCCGCGACACCTTGGTCTTGAATGCCTTGTGTCATCGCTGACCCGAGTTCGCCGACTAGTTCAGGGTCGCTCGAGAATGAACGGACCCCAATGACAGGGTTTCCCGGATTGTTGTTGACGTCGAGTACCGGTCCGAAGTTCACGTTTACCCCGAGTGCGTTCAATTCAGAACCGATGATGTTTCCAGCGTCATACGCATATTGACTGTTCCGAGTCGCCCCGATTGCCATATTTCCTGGTAAGTTCGTCCCTGTCCCAAGACGCGTCACGATACCCCCTTCTTGGTCAATCGTGACAAAGAGCGGAATGTCGTTACTGTCGTCTTGCTTCACGACTTCCTGTAAATCGTGAACGAGTTTCGTCGTCTGTTCCGTCTCCTTCACGTTCTCCGCAAACAGAATCACGCCACCGAGATCAAAACGATCAATCACACGCGCCACTTCCGGTGCAAGAGAAGTATGGTTCGCCCCGTTCCAAAGCCGGAAGTCCGGCATGATCATCTGCCCGATTTTTTGTTCGAGCGTCATCGATTCTAGCTTCGTGTTGACGCGCTGGTCGATCGACATCGTCGGCGTCCCTTCCGCTACGACCGCATCCGCTGCCGGAATCGATGAAACGAGTAGTGCCGTCGTCAATCCGAGTGTTGCTGTCCAGTTCAATGCCTTGTTCATGTTCCCCACTCCCCTTAGTCCAATTTGACTGACCCCCAAACGAAAAGGCATGGAGGAAGAAGCGTTGCCTCATCAACGCTCGTTCACCCCATGCCTGATCGCATCAGTTACATTTGGTTCTTATTCAGGTGGTCAACAACAGTATAGCAACTCCATTTTTCAGAAACAATGACTCATGTGAAAGCGTAACCATTTTGAAACAATGTTTCTGTTTTGATACACAGAAAACTGTATTGGCAAAACCAATAATTTCCGTGGTTCGTTTTTGATTCTTTTTTTGGTAAACTCAATTCGATACAGGTTAACTTTCAAAAAGGGGGAAATTATTGTGGCAAGAGGGGAACTGAAACGAAAGCCGGAATGGTTGAAGATTAAATTAAATACGAACGACACGTATACCGGTTTGAAGAAGATGATGCGCGAAAAAAATCTACATACGGTATGTGAGGAAGCCAAGTGTCCGAACATCCATGAATGTTGGGCGGTACGTCGGACCGCGACGTTCATGATTTTAGGAAGTATTTGTACACGTGCCTGCCGCTTTTGTGCCGTCACGACCGGTAAACCGAACGAGCTCGATTGGGAAGAGCCAAAGCGCGTCGCCGAATCCGTACGCCTCATGAACTTGAAGCACGTCGTCATCACTGCTGTCGCCCGTGATGACTTGAACGATTACGGGGCTACTGTCTTCGCAGAAACGGTTCGTGCCGTCCGTGCTATGAATCCAGAGACATCGATCGAAGTGCTCCCGTCTGACATGATGGGTGACTTCTCTGCCTTGCAGACGTTGATTGATGCGGGTCCTGACATCATGAACCATAACTTAGAGACGGTTCGTCGCCTCACACCGAGAGTCCGTGCCAAAGCGACATACGACCGCACACTCGAATTCTTGAAACGCTCAAAAGAATTGAACCCGGATATCCCGACAAAATCGTCAATCATGGTCGGACTCGGAGAAACGAAAGAGGAATTGATTGAAGCGATGGATGACCTCCGCGCACACAACGTCGACATCTTGACACTCGGTCAATACTTGCAACCGACGAAGAAACACCTCGAGGTGGAACGTTACTACCACCCGGATGAGTTCGCCGAGTTGAAAGAGATCGCACTATCAAAAGGATTCTCACATTGTGAGGCAGGTCCGCTTGTCCGCTCGTCTTACCATGCGGATGAACAAGTACACAAGGCGCGTCGCCACACGATGTTGCCAATCGACTAATAGAAAGAAGAAAGATTATGACTGGTACGACGTGGCACTTACTTAGAACTGAATCCACTTCACCGGCTGAGAATATGGCGATTGACGAAGCCATCGCCAACTGGGTCGCGAAGGGAGAACTCAAACCGACGCTTCGTTTTTATTCATGGGCACCTCATGCGATCAGCGTCGGACGTTTCCAGCGGGCTACGCGTGACTTGGACCGTGACGCCCTCACGAAGAACAACATTCCGGTCGTCCGTCGCCTGACCGGGGGACGCGCCGTGTTGCACGCCGATGAGTTGACGTATAGCGTCATCTTGCCCGAATCGACCCCGGCCCTCCCAACGAATATCATCGAGAGCTATCGCTTGCTCACGGAAGGAGTCCGTCGTGGTTATCACGAGCTCGGTGTACCAGCCGAGTTTTCGGTGCCGTTGACAGAAGAGGACCGTGAGGCGCTCCGCAAACCGAAATCAGCCGTCTGCTTCGATGCCGCCTCCTATTATGAGCTGGCCGTCGACGGGAAAAAGATTGCGGGTAGCGCACAAGTGCGCCACCAAGGGGCCGTGCTTCAACATGGATCCATCCCTCTTTCTGTCGACGATGAGGTATTGTTTGACTGTTTCGCGATGGAGGAGCACGAAAAACGTGAAGCCAAAAGTCGGTTCAGCGAAAAAGCCGTCGCCTTGAACGATACGTTACAGCGCTTCGTCTCCTTTGACGAAGTAGCGGCCGCGTTCGAGACCGGCTTCAAAGATGCCTTCTCGTTGACGTTCGAACCGCTCGTCTTCACGAAAGAACAGCAAGCCGAAATCGATCTGCTCATCAAGAAGTATGAGAGTGATGAATGGGTCTGGAAACGCTAAAAAGATTGTCCCTTTTGACTGGGACAATCTTTTTTTATGCCGCGTTCGTTCGGCGCAACAGATGGCGCACTTCCCGGAACGTGACGAATGTTTTATTGTTCGCATCATACAATTTGTAACGTAACGATTTCAAACTTGAAAACAGTCCGATTGTCGTCGCCCGTTGTAACGGTGGTGTCGACGTATGTGCCTTCTCCAAATGATAGTTCGGGACACGCGGACTCAAATGGTGGACATGATGGAAACCGATATTCCCGGTCACCCATTGGAGCACTTTCGGCAATTCATAGTATGAACTTCCTTCGATTGCCGCCTTCACGTAATCCCACTCCTGCTCATCCTCAAAGTACGAATCTTCGAACGTGTGCTGGACATAGAACAACCAAATCCCAAGTACGCCAGCGATGAACATCGTCGTGCCTTGAACAATGAGGAACGCTTGCCATCCGATGACATAAATCAACGCACTGTATAACACGACGAGTGAGAGATTAATGATATGTGTGTTTTGGCGTTCTTTCTTACGGGCGTCTTTTCGATTGAAGCGGCTCGTCACGAGAATGAGCCAGAGCGGTCCAAGACCGAACATGACGAGCGGATGACGATATAGGCGATACTTCAATCGCGTCCATTTCGAGGCTTCGATGTACTCCTCAATCGTCATGACCCAGATGTCCCCAACGCCTCGTTTATCCAAGTTTCCGCTCGACGCATGATGAATCGCATGCTCTCGCTTCCACTTCTCGTACGGGAATAACGTCAAGATTCCTGTAATGGTTCCGACAATCGCGTTCGCCTTCTTATTTTTGAAGAACGAACCGTGTGTGCAGTCATGGAAGATGATGAACATCCGCACAACAAATCCTGCCGCAATCAACGTGAACGGTAATGTCAGGAAAATCGAGACACTCAATAGTCGATACGCTAAGAACCATGATACGAGAAACGGTAAAATCGTATTGATCATCTGCCGCACACTGATCCGGATATCGGACTTTTCAAACGGCGAGACGTGCTTTCTTAATTGGGCAATCTTTTCTTTACTCATAACAACCTCCTTGAATTCAACAGCGTCACAACGCAAAAATATAAATGAAACCAACAACCAACGTTGTTCAATGTGAATTCATGGATCGGAAAGTCCTCCCTATCAAGAATTAACACTAGGTCATTATATCATGTATAAAAAATATGTGGTGAAAATTCAGAAAAAAGACTTGTCTCATTTTTAGGTGAGACAAGTCTGATGGATTTATTGCTGCGTATAGATGGAAACCGAGCCGCCGTTGACGAAGAACTCGCCCCAACCATCTGCATTGATCGTCACGAGACGACCATTGTTGCCGGTCATGTCTTTCCATACTTCTCCCGCGTTCTGCTTCCCGACATACATCCACTTCGAACCACCAGGTCCGTCCGACAAAATTGTCGCAAGACCTGACTTCGCACGGTCTGTCACACCTTCACGTGTCCAACCGATGACGTCTTGGTGGTTGATGTAGTCATGTTGTGTGCCATAGGCAAAGTCTTTACGCGCTTTCAAAATCGGTTGAAGAGACCCTGACATGTTCGGGATCTCACGGTTCGTTGTCCCTTTCGTCCCGTAATAATCCCCGTAGAAGAGTGTCGGGTATCCTTGACCGCGTGTCATGATCGTCGCATAGGCGAGCGGTTTGAACCAATTGGCAACCGTCGACTCGAGTGATTGCCCAGGTTGTGAGTCATGGTTGTCGACAATGGTGACGGCGAGTGTAGGATGCTGCTCGACGACCGTTCCTTTTAGAATGTTGCGCATGTCATAGTAACCGCCACCGTTCCCTGCCGCTTGGAAGTTGTAGTGGAGCGGTACATCGAATACCGAGTGAGTATAGCCCGTCTTCGCCAAGTAATCATTGATAGCCCCAAGGTCGTTTTTCCAATACTCCGCGACGGTGAACATCTCTTTCCCCGTCGTCTGACGGACGCTTGTCACCCACTCTTTCAAGTACGAATGATTAATATGTTTGACCGCATCGAGACGGAATCCATCGAGACCGAGCGAATCCGCGTACCATTTCCCCCAGTTTTTCATCTCTTGTCGCACTTCCGGATGCTCAAAATCAACATCGGCGTACATCAAGTAGTCATAGTTCCCGTTCTCCCCGGACACTTCACTGTCCCACGCTTTACCCGTGCTTCGGAATTTATAAATCCGGCTTAAGTTCCGTGACTGATCCCAATCAGTCCCGTCAAAGTGATACCAACGCCACTTGAACGGCGAGTATGTATTGTTGCGACCCGCAAAATTGAATCCTGTCCAGGCAGAAATCGAATATTCCCCAGACGTCTCCTGATTCCGGTTAGAAGGATTGACCTCGACAGCCTGAACGGACTCGGTATAATCCGCTCCGCCCTTATGGTTCATGACCACATCCCCGTATACGCCAATCCCTTTTCCGCGTAAGTTGGAGATGGCCGACTGTAGCTGCGCTTTTGTTCCATACTTCGTCCGTGTCGTCCCTTTTTGATTGAACTCTCCTAAATCATACAAATCATAGGCCCCGTATCCGACATCATTTTGAGATGTCCCTTTATACGCCGGCGGAATCCAAACCGTGGAGATGCCAATGTCTTTCAAGTGCTGCGAATCGTTCGAGAGACGGTTCCAATGGAGCCCATCGTTCGGGACATACCATTCAAAGTATTGCATCATCGTACCGTTCTGTGGAGTTGCCGCTTGTGCGACCGGTTGCCCCGAAAGCAGTGCAATCGATGTCACTCCAGCCAGCACGGCAATCCCTTGTCGTTTCTTCAACATCATTCATTCCTCCTCAACTAAATAATGAAAGCGCTTGCATAAATTATTGTGAAGGATTTTGATTTTGTTGCATAGACTAATGTCCAAAAACAGTTCTCTCTCCCTAACTATTTTTCATTTGAATAGTTCAGTTGAACGAAACAAAGACGGATGGCTTGTGCCATCCGCCTAATCATCCTTGACGGCTTATTCGTTTTCGCTTGAAACGGTAGCCAATGTACGGTAGTCCTGTAAATACGAGACCGATTGTCACGAGTAGTTGAACACCGATCAATATCGTCTCGACGATGATTGGCCAATCAAACTGGAACAAGGAAAACAGGGCAATCCATAAAATACCTAGGATGAGCGCAGCCCGTCCCATCTGACGTTCCATGTCATGATATTTCTCCTCTGCCGTTTCGACATCCGAGTAAATCGGCTTGGCATCTCGATTCCCTTTGAAAATATGAATCTCATCTCCGGTCGATGTGACATGTTGCCACCCGCTCGATGCAAACAGGTCAAAGTAGTCTTCATCCGGACGCGTGCGGTAGTCCAAACTATATTGAACGTCTTCCGGCTCCCCTTCAACGAGCGTGTATCCTAGTGGGGCGAATTGCTTCAAATGCCAACCCTTGGCTGCCATTCGTTCTAGTTTTCGCATCTCACGCTCTTCGGCAAACGCTAGTCCCCAGCTCGACATATACTTCTGTCTCATCGTAATCCCTCCATATCTAAAATGGCACAGGCATCTTCGACCATCGCCTGTCGTCTTTTTACATCATCCGTCAGAATCGAACGCCCTTTACGCGTAATCTGGTAGTTCTTTTTCTTTCCGTCCCCGTCCATCGGTTCAATCAGTTCGGCGTTCAGCAGTTTTTTGATAATCGTATACATCGAAGCAGGACCGATTTGCATTCGTCCTTGTGTGATTTCTTCGACAAATTGCATGACCAAATAACCATGACGTGGCGTCGTGAGCGCCAATAAGATGTAAAACATACTATCCGTCAGTTCCCCTAACTCCAGGGAGTCCGTTCGCGGCATCTTCTCCACCTCCTATATCATTGAATGATACATTTCTTACATTCAATATATATCGTTAAATGATATATGTCAATAAATGATATATAAAAAGTCGCGAACAATTAAGTCCGCGACTTCTGTGTGAATCGATTTAGCTTGTGACGTAATCCAGATCGTGCAAAATATAGGCGAGGAAGAAAATCATACTCGGGTTTTCATAACGCATCTGGACTTTACGGAGCTGCTCGCGATACGTGACCTCATACTCGGCCCCGTTCATCTTCCGCTCCATGTTCATCTTGATGAGGGCATCGAGTTTGTCCATCATGTCGACGAGCATCCCTTCATACGTATCATCTTTCGAATCAGCCATATATCGACGGAACGCCGGTTGCATATATGCCGGCAACAGCCCGAGAAGACGTTCACTCTCTGCCCGTTCGTACGCCTCAAATGCCGCTCCCGTCTCTTTCGTCGAATGCTTGACCGGTCCAAGCACATCTCCGGTCACCCCTTCGACTAAGTCGTGACATAGTAGTCGAGCGACGAGCTCGGCGACATCGACGTCAACATCATACTTTTCACGTTCTAGGAGTCCACTGAACATACCGAGCGCGGCTGCCCGGAAACCATGAATCGCATCGTTATCGTCAATCGTGTTGAAGCGACCTTTCCAACGACGGACACTGTCCATTCGCATGACGTTCTCGATGAAGCGTAACACATCAGTCTCCGCCTCAACCTGATCGAACAGCCAACGCACCGAATCAATCGGATGATGACGGAGAGCGGCTTTCATCTCTTCTAACTTGTCATCGAAATGAGGAGAGCCATGGGCGACTTCCCGTCGTACGAACAGCATCGCATCGAAAGAATCGATTCCGTCGACAATCCGTCCCTCGAACGAGTCATCTTCCGCTTCGACAAGGAAGCGGTGGAAGTGAGGACGTAACGACTGTGACAGCAACTCGACAAGACCGAGGCTCGCTGTCCGTTCCATACGTTCGATGTGACCAATCAAGGTCGGCTCTTTTTTCGTCCGGTGCATGATCGGACCCGTCTGTACTTCATTCATGTCGTGGAAAATAGCTTTCCCGAGCAAATCGAGCAAGTCGACGTCACGCCCGTTCTCTTTTTCCACATAAGCCGCGATCAAGCTGAAGACCGCGACACGAAAGCTATGACTCGCTGCATTATCATGATAATGTGGGGCATATTCGTCCCATCGTTGCACGTTTTGCATGCGTGTCATCTTTCGGATAAACGTTCCGTTATGCATGGTTTCACTCCTTACGATAATCGTTCAAATACATCGTCATGACAGACGACATAGAGCATGTCTGTGTCTTGTAGTGGCAAATCGAGCATCGTCGCCACATCCAAGCGGTCATTGACCGCGATGAGTGTCACCCCTGATTCAAGTAATGCTGTATTTGCTTGTCGAACATTTTGCCACTCGACTTTGGGTTTCAACGCTTGGATGTTCCCACCCGACTGTTTGCTTAACAATTGACGGAAAATCGCCGTCGTCCCCGGTTGTAATGTCGCTTTCGCCATCAAGAGCGAGACTGAGTCATTCGCTAAAATAAAGTCGTCGACGCGGACGTGTTTGAATTTCGAGATATTCCGCTCTTCACACACTTCAACGACCGTGTGCAAATCCACTTGATATTCAGAAGACAGCGCCTCGACCGCTGAGGCAATCAAAAGCGATTTCCCATCGGCGAGTAATGTCTCCGTGATTCGCGCATCCGCAAAAATGGCCACGCGTCGTGCTTTCAGGACGTTCGCCTGCAATAAGACCGCTTCATCTGAGGCATCCCCTGAAACGAAGTGCACTTGATCGTGCACGTACGGCTCCTCGATCAATTGATCGATCAAGACGATTTCCGCTTTCGGTTCATAGTTAAGCACTTCATCAATTGCCTTTTTCGTCTTCGGGGACCACCCGATATACACATAATGTCCTTCTCCACGATACACTAGTCTTCCCTCCCGTTTTAACCGTTGAAACGTCGCGCCGATTTCAACTAATTTTCCAATCAACGCCCCGATAATCCCAATCCCGAATAGGAATAAGAAAATCCCGAGCCATCGTCCTGCCACGGAGGACGGATAAAAATCCCCATATCCGACAGTCGTCAGCGTCGTCATCGTCCACCAGAACGAATCAAATAACGACCCGAACGTCTCAGGCTCTAACCAATAACCGAGCACGGTCCCTAGGACGATAATGCCAATCGAAGCTAGAACGACATTTAAAAATGATAATTTCGCTAATCCTTTCCACACACGAAATAAGATATGCACTGTTTCCCCCTCCTTCTCTCTTATATACTAAACGTATCTACAAAAAGATTCACGAAACCATTTTGATCGTGATTCCGTATAAGAAGAAAAAAGGAAGGACTGACATATGAACTCAATCGTCTTAGAGTATCGTCTCTATAAAAATGAATTATCGTTCGAACCACTATACCACTACACGTCTCTCGGATTAGACGAAGTGCTGGCCCGTCGCGAGTGTGAGTTTTTCGTCAAAGACGGCATGACCTATAAGCAACGCTCGTCCGCCCTAGAAGGCGATCAATACTTCTTGATTTACGTCGACCGTTACACAGAAGGACCGATGGACAAACACGAAACGAGCGAAATCAAAGTCGAGATTCGTACGCTTGACGACCGCTTTGACAACCCGCTGCTCGAAGCCTATTATGTCGACCGTCACCTCGATGCGCTCGCCATGCTCGGGAGCCAGTACTTGTACGTCGCCGGCAAAGAATATGAACGTGATTCAGCAGAAACAGATGAAGATCGTGGTGTGTATGTCATCTATGTCACACCGACAGGTTATGAATTGGAGGAATCAACATGAAGACAAGCAAGAAAATTTTAAGTGGACTCTCGGTCGCCGTATTGACCACTTCCCTTGCCGCGTGTGGTGGGGACGAATATGAAGAGGCGGCACTACCGGAAGAACCGACCGGCTACGAATGTGACGATTGGGACTGGGATGACGAGACAGAATCCTATTATTGTGACGATGACCGCTCTCCTCACTTTGGCAGCTACTTCTTACTCGGTAGCCTGTTCAACTCAAAAAACGCATTGAAGAGCTCTTCGTCGTATAAGACGTATAAAGCAAATGGTGGCGCGACTGGCGCCGTATCGAACGGTTCCAATTCAGGATCGTCAAAATCTGGACTCGGTAGCGGCTCTAAAGGTGGATTTGGCGGATGACGCGTGACGAACTTTACAGTCAAATCCCTTATTTTTGGCCCGATTTAAACGATGAAGAATATGCCCTATATGACTGTTTTGAGATGACCGCCTCACAGGTCGACTCTGTCCGAGAGGCGACCGAGGCGGTTGACTCGATTTTCCGGAAGACGAATCAATTGTTGCGTACGCTACCGGACGCGACACTCCGACTACTCGGTTATCCCGAGGCGAGCCTGCCATTCTTACGGGAGAAGACGATTCCACAAGAGACAATCATCGGTCGTTACGACTGGATCATGAAAGACGGTCAACTCAAATTGATGGAGTTCAATGCGGACACACCGACGTTCATTAAGGAACTGTTTGACGTGAACGGCGTGGTCGCTTCCGAGTTTGGTCTCCTCGACCCGAACAGGGAAGCCACAGCTCAACTGAAAACGGAGTTGCGCAAGGCCATCGTCGCCGCATGGAAACGACTCGGACGTGAAGGTACACCAAAAATCGTCTTTACGGCACATGATGACAACATCGAAGACAAGTGGACGGCGCGCTTTCTGCAAGAAACACTCGACTTACCGTCTGTATTCGTACCGTTGCACGCCTTACTCGTCGACGAAGACGGTGTCTACACGCCATCGGGTGAACGGATCGACATCTTGTATCGTCAAACGTATCCAATCGAGCATCTTGTGGACGACCGAGCACCGGACGGGGACTTGATCGGCATTCGGTTGCTCGAATTGAACCTACAAAAACATGTGTCGCTGCTCAACCCGCTCTCGGCATTCCTCATGCAGTCGAAAGGTGTCCAAGCCTTGATTTGGGAATTGTATGAGACCGAGACATTGTTCGATGAAGCCGAGCGCGACATCATCGGAACTTATTTTTTACCGACTTACTTAGAAGAGACACCGTTTCTCGGCGAATCGGATTACGTCAAAAAGCCGGCGTTCGGACGCGAAGGGGACTCCGTCATCTTGTACACGAAAGACGGCCAACCGTTTCACCGAGAAGCACTGCAAACGTATGCGGAAGAAACAGCCGTGTACCAACAGTTCATCGAACTTCCGATACGGATGACGACGACTGTCAAAGGTCGTGTCGAGACACATTATATGGTCGGATGTTTCTGTTTGAATGGACATCCGTCCGCACTCGGCGTCCGTGCCGGTAGCATGATCACGAACAACCAATCTTACTACTTAGCCGTTGGCACACCTACTCAAAAGGAGACAAACTCATGACTTTCATCACACTCGACTCAATTTTAAGCTTCCTCGCCCACCTCGGGACAGGGTTCGGTCTCATTCTCGCTGGACTCATCATCTTCGCACTAACGACCAAATATTCGGAACGTAAATTAATCAAAGAAGGCAACATGGCCGTCGCGTTGAAACTTTGGGGGAAAGCACTCGGACTCGCCATCGTCATCTATACAGTTTGGGCGAACAGCGTCAACTTGCTCGATGCGTTCATCTGGGGACTCGTCGGCATCGCTGCCCAAGTATTGGCATTCTGGACGTTTGAATATATCCTCACACCTGGCGTGAACTTAGAAAAAGAAGTCGAGAACGGCAACATGGCCATCGGTTTCAGTTTATTCGCCGCATCACTCGTCGTCGGTATCATCGTCGCCGCGAGCTTGACGTATTAATACAAACACCCCATGCACGCATTCGCGAGGCATGGGGTGTCTCTATTTATAACAGATTGGAGGAAGAATCATGTCCAAACGAATCATCCTACTCACGATCGTCTCCGGTCTTATCATCGTCGCCATCGCTGTCGGTGTCGGACTGTATACGTACACGAACATTCAGTCTGACAAGTCATACGAAAATGCCCAAAAAGAACTGAACCGTTATATCACGATGAATGACTGGTACGCCTATGAATTTCATAATCGGGAAGAGTCGATTCTTTCTTTTTATTCAAACGAAGATCGTTCCATCATCGGTCTAGCCGAAATCGATGTCAAGACAGGAAATTCAGGCTCTGTCACGAAACAAGTGACACCAGACCAACCGTTCGATTTTGTTGTGCTTGAAGACGGAGAAACCGAGTATATCGGTGTACGTCTCAATGACCGACCAGAAGAAGTTGTTTACTTACGGTTGAACGGTGACGATGTCTCAAAAGATTTTCTCGTCAACGATCCCGAGAACGAAGGCTACGCCATGACATACGTCATCGAAACAACAAAACGGTCAGATGGTGTGTGGTCGCTTGAGACGTTGGATACCAACAAACAAGTCATTCATTCAAGTGAACTCACGGAATAACCTATATTATGCGTCAAGACGACTTTTTCTAGTCGTCTTTTTTAGTTGGTCGCGAGTACAGCAGACGGTCCGAAAAACTCATATCGTGCCTGAGGAATCACACGTACAACCGTCTCCATCATGGCGTTCGGTCCGCACGTATAGACGTCATGTCCTTCGACATCAAGTGCCTCAAGTTGCGTCGCATTCATACAACCCGATACGTCATCCACGTGTGTGATAAGGTGGAGCCCATTAGCCACAAGTTCATCAAGTTCGTCTCCGAGCGGCCGGAGTGTTGTGCTGCGAACCGCGTGCAATAACGTGACGGAGCGCCCTTGTCCGAGTGCCGTCTTCGCCATATTGAAGAGTGGTGTAATACCGATTCCTCCCGCAATCAGTGTGAGCGGTCGATCTGACGTCTCAAGCGTAAATTCACCGGCTGGTGCGCTCACCGGGATTTCTGTACCAACCGTCTGTTCATGGAGCCAGTTCGAAACAAGCCCTTCTTGTTTCGGCGCAATCCAGTACCCGTTCTCTGTCGTATCGATGACACTATATTGGCGGTGGTGCAAGATGTCCTCGCCAGCGATTCGTGCTTGAACCGAGATGTATTGTCCTGGGATGGCTGTACCGACGACTCCATCTTTCGCAACGAGACGGAAGCGCTTCACTTCCGGTGTGTCTTCAATGATTTCTTCGATGATGAACGATTTAAAGCCGATCCACGGTGCGTCATCATACATCTGTTTCTCGAGTGAGATAAAGACATCGGCAATCACACCGTAAGCTTTTGCCCATGCATCGATGATGTCAGGTGTTGCAGCTTCACCGAGTACGTCTTGAATCGCCGCAAGCAAGTTCTCACCGACAATCGGATAATGCTCCGGTCGGATGTTCAAACTTTTATGTTTATGAAGTGCTGGTTGGATGGCAGGAAGAATCGCTTCGAGTCGGTCGATATGAAGGGCAGCCGCATAAACCGCGTTCGCGAGTGCTTCTGGCTGACGTCCTCGCTTTTGATTCGTATGGTTGAAGAAGTGACGAACTTCTGGATTTTGTTCAAACATTCGTTGATAAAAATGCTTCGTGATTGTCACACCATGTTCTTTCAAAACTGGTGCCGTCGCCTTTATAATCTCAATCGTTTGTTGATCTAACATGTGAATTTCCCCCTTTTGTTTTGTACACGTTCATTATGTGAGTCAAGTCACTTTAAAGCAATATATTAAATACTTATTTAAAGTAGATTTCACGTTTCTGACTTATTTTCGCCATCACCCTTTCACATTTGTTCGAATCGCACTTTTTGGGATTGTCTTGTACAATGAAACGAGAGGTGATGATGGATGAGACTCACGCAAACATGTGACTACGCACTGCGAACATTGATGTATAGCGCTACGTTTTCACATCGGCTCGTCACGATTCAAGAAGTGGCAGACCAATATAACATCTCCAAAAACCATGTCATGAAGGTCGTATATGAGCTTGGGAAATATGGTTATTTGGAATCGGTGCGTGGTCGAGGCGGCGGCTTTCGACTCGCACGACCGATGGATGACATCAATGTAGGGGAAGTCGTTCGGACGATGGAACCGTTCGAACTCGTGGAATGCTTCGGGGAAGGCCGATGCGTCATCGCACCTGCCTGTGATTTACGAGGTGTGTTGAATGAAGCCATGTTGGCGTTTCTTCATGTACTCGATCGTTACACGATTGCGGATCTCGTCGTCAACCGAACGAACGAACTTGCCCTACTCCTAGGCGCACAAAACCCGACGGACTGAAAAAATCGTCGGGTTTTTGTATGTCTCTGTTTTTAGGAATCATCGCCACCAAAGTTTTATCATTTTTTTCACATATAGTTCTGGGGACGTCTGATGAATGAAATCTTCAAAACATTCATTCAGGTTATTTTCTAACTCTTCATCGAGTTCGTTTCCATCTTCATCATACAATTCAAAATGTGTATATTTCCAATCGTTATACGCATCAAACAATAAGTCATGGTAGCATTGCCAATGCTTACCGAAATTTGATGTGAATGTTGGCACCCATTGATTGATATAAATATTGTGTAGCAACTCTTCGAATTTGGATGAGTACCAATGGTTATTTCCGAGCTTGTTAACCAAGTCTTGAAATGTTTCCAGCGTCATCGGTTCAACCTCACCAGAATAGTCATAACTCACTTTATTGAACTGATAAGGATGCGGAAATGCCTCTTCTGTTTTTATCCATTGATGAGGGGGGTATTGCTCGATAATTTTACCTAGTAATCTGGCAATTACAAGATTGATTGCTTGCGTCTCCAATTCATTCACCTCATGACAGTTATGAATGTTCACTCGACTATAGTTTTTTTAGTCTCGATTCGATTTCCACTCGTCTCGACTCAAGAAACGGAGGCAAGGCTAATCGCTCTCCGAGTCTCTCAAGCGATTCATCCATCGCAAATCCCGGTTCATCTGTTGCCAGTTCCACTAAGATTCCGCTCGGTTCGCGGAAGTAAATCGACTGAAAATAGTAACGGTCAATAAGACCAGAGTGGCTGATTCCATGTGCGTCAAGCTTCTCGATCCACTTCGTCATATCGTCTGTTTCTTCCACTCGAATCGCCACATGATGCACACTCCCTCGCCCTGGTCGTTCCGACGGCAAATCCGGTCGATCGACGAGATGAATCTCTGTTGCCACACCACCCTCGCCCGTCTCAAAGACACGCACGTCATGTCCATCCCGTTCAAATGTCGTTACATATCGATAGCCAAGCACTTCTGTCAGCACCCGTGCCGTCTTGTCAATCCGTCGTACCGTCCACTCACTGAATCCGAGACCGAAGATGCCGAGGTCCGTTGGCACTGGACCTTTGCTCCAAGGTGTCCCGCTCCCTCCTTCTACAAGACAGAGACGTTGACCCTCATGATCTTCGAACGAAAGGGTTGCCCTTCCTAAAACCGACTCGATTTCTCCGTAAGATACATCGAACGTGTCAAAACGCTCCTGCCAGTACGCGAGCGCTCCATCCGGCACCCTGAGTGCTGTCCGGGAAATACTGTTTGACCCTCGATACGTCTGTCCGAGAAACGGTAACTCAAAGAACGTCAGATCGGTTCCAGGCGTACCCATCTCGTCTGCATAGAACAAGTGATACATCGATGGGTCATCTTGGTTAACCGTCTTTTTGACGAGCCGCATCCCTAGTATTTCCGTGTAGAATCGCAAGTTCTTCTTAGCATCCCCGGTCATCGCTGACACGTGATGTTGTCCAATAATCACCTTCATCCCTCATCTCCCCTTTCGACTATATCGTTATTGTATCATCCCCAAATGAGTAAAGTACTCTTTACATTATGTAAAGTTTGTTTTACACTAGTGGTAGAAACTAGAAATGAGGTGGCACAATGCCATTAGTCAACCGCGTGAAAGAACTGCGTGCCCGGCACCAGTTAACCCAAGGCGACCTGGCCGAAAAGGTCGGTGTGACGAGACAGACGATCATCTCGCTCGAGAAAGGCAGCTACACACCGTCACTCATGCTGGCGATGCACATCGCACGGGTGTTCGAGGAACCGGTCGAATCTATATTCACAATCGAGGAGGAAAGAAAATGAAACACGTTGTCGTTCAGTCTATTTCCAGCATCATCCTGTATGTCCTGATGGCATTTCTATTCAGCTCATTTTTATCCGATGTGTCGAAGACCGTCAGCGAGTCTGACCGATTCTTAGTTGAATTCAATCTGCTTCCCCTACTTTTACTTGTTGTTTTTGGCATTGTTTGGACAGTCTATTCGTTTAACTCCCGGCCGAACAAGCAGTTGAGCTTCACTCAATGGTCTGTCCGCATGACTGAATTTAGTGAAGTCGATGAGCGTGAACAAATCATCACAGTGAAAGCGACAAAAGCGGCATACATCTCGTTCGGCATCTCCGTTCCTATTTTTATGGGGTCGTTTATGTTCTATCCGTTGTTTGAAGATACACTTCCCGCCTATCCGATCTATGCACTCGCTTCAACGCTCATCATCGCGACACTCGTCTATATGACGACTTGGATTCGCGGTTATCGACATTAAGGAATTCATCACGAATTCCTTTTTTTGTGTCCATTTTTCATCGATTCGGCTATCATGATTGCCAATTCTATTACACCGTGCTTATATATAACTAAATGGTTATATAAAGAATGTAAGGAGTCTTGCTTTGTGAAAACCGTCGATTTGACGACCGGAAACGTGCAACGTGTCATTCTCGCTCTTGCCCTTCCGCTCGTCGGTAGCTCATTATTACAATTTACGTATAGTCTTGTCGATATGTTTTGGGTCGGCGCGCTTGGGAGCGATGCTGTGGCAAGTATCGGTGCGGCTAGTTTTTATATCATGCTCGGACAGGCGATTCAATCGTTGATTGTCGTTGGCGCCGGCATCAAAGTATCACAAGCTGTCGGGAGACGTGACCTCAATTCGGTTCAGCGTCATGTCCGGGCCAGCAGGCGTCTGAATCTAACACTCGGTCTTTCGTACGCCTCACTACTAATTGTGTTCGGTCATACCCTCATCGGCTTTTTGAATATGGGTGCCCCCGCTGTGGAGCAGCTTGCGTATGAATATTTATTCGTGAGCGCGCCGATGCTCATCTTTTCTTTCTTTAATTTGCTGTTTGCTCGTCTATTCAGTGCATATGGCAATACGACAACAGCGATGCGAATCAATGCGACAGGTGTCATCCTCAATATGATTCTCTCCCCGATTTTCATTTATCCGTTCCAACTCGGTGTGATCGGGGCTGCCCTTGCAACACTTGTCGCCAACGTCATGATGTTCGGATTGTTTCGGCACCGCGCTCGTACATTATTCAATTGGGATGAAGTCGTTCAGCCGACTCGAGCTGACTATAAAGAAATCATCCGTCTTGGTTTTCCGATGGCAACCCAACGGATTTTGTTCACGGTAATCAGTATTTTTCTTGCCCGCATGATTGGCTCATACGGGACGGAAGCGATTGCGGCACAGCGCATCGGACTTCAAATCGAATCGATTGCCTACATGATGATTGGTGGCTTGAACGGAGCAATGGCTAGCTATACCGGTCAAAACCTCGGGGCACGAAAAGTAGATCGTGTTTACGAAGGTTACCGGGTAACGACCCGACTCGGGATGGTTTACACAGGATTAATTATGTTGTTCTTTTTATTCGTCCCAGATTTACTCATTGGTCTATTCGTCGATGACGTTCGAACCATCGAAATTGGGGCAAGCTACTTGCGAATTATCGGCATTTCGCTCGTCTTCTCATCGATTGAAATGATTGGAAACGGATACTTCTCAGGGCTCGGATTACCGAAAATCCCCGCGACCATCTCGATTATTTTCACAGTGGCCCGTATCCCGCTCGCATTGTTTCTTGAACCTTATCTCGGAATCGACGCGATCTGGTGGAGTATTGCTATCTCAAGTATTGTCAAGGGGCTTGTCTCCGCCCTCTTTGTCCGACTAACGAAAAAGGAAGTGATTTCGCTTGCAGAAGCAGTTTAATCAACTACCCCATCATCTCATCACGAGTGGAAAATTTGCCATCGAGCGAGAAATGTTACGAGTCACGTCAGACGGCACGCTAGCTGTTACGAAGCATCCAAAAGCGCTTGGTCATAAAGCGACGCATCCATATATCACGACCGACTTCTCTGAAAGTCAGGTTGAACTCGTCACCCCGACATTTTCGACAATTGAGGCAGCACATCACTTTTTAGAAACGCTATACGACATCACGGCGCTAAACATAGGTGACGAACGCCTATGGCCACAATCGATGCCATGCGCATTGCCGGAAGGCGGTACGATTCCACTCGCTGATTTTGGCGTATCCGGACTTGAAGCTAGCCGTTATCGAGAGCATTTGCTCCAAAAATATGGTGCGAAAAAACAACTCATTTCCGGAATTCATTTTAATTTCTCGTTTTCCGATGAGATGTTATCCGCACTATACGAAGGGTCTCCCGAGCAATATCGACACTTCAAAGATCAGCTTTACTTGAAATTGATTCGTCAATATTTACGGATGCGTTGGATCATTGTCTATTTGTTCGGCGCTACACCAGCCGTTCACGCCAGTTATGAAGAACGATGTGTCAGTCAGATGCAAGCGCTCTATGAAGATACTTTTTCAAATAAACAAGCATTGTCTTATCGAAATAGCGACTGTGGGTATACGAATGTTGAACCGCTTTATCCAA
Source organism: Exiguobacterium sp. USCH10 (assembly GCF_037619445.1). Taxonomy (GTDB): domain Bacteria; phylum Bacillota; class Bacilli; order Exiguobacteriales; family Exiguobacteriaceae; genus Exiguobacterium; species Exiguobacterium aestuarii_A. The sequence continues at coordinate 118,947 of NZ_JAQPZO010000003.1, forward strand.
ATTATGCGACACTCTCTAGTTATATAGATGATGTAAGACGGTTCATTGCCAAAGGCGAGATTACCAATCCGAACGAACTCTACTCACCTATCCGATTGAAAACATCGAAAGGTGGTAACGATTTAAATCAACTCGAAGCACACGGCATCGATTATATCGAAATTCGCAATATTGATTTGAATCCGTTTGAAAAGACAGGAATTGCGCGTTCAGATTTACGGTTCCTTCATCTGTTTTTGCTGTACTTGACCTTCACTGAGGAGACACCTTATTTCGATTGGCAAGCTGAAGCGTACAATAATCAACAACGTGTCGCCAAAGAAGGCATGTCTCCTACAAGTGTATTGACTCGAGATGGTTACGCCATACCTTTGCACACGTATGCGACAGAACTTCTCGACGCCATCGATTCGTTCAACACACACTATGACCTCGGCTTCGAAGATGTCTTTCCCGCTGTACGCGAAAAAATTGATCACGTAGACAGGACGTATGCTTCCCGATTAAAGACGATTATGATCGAGACAGGTTATCACGCATGGTCTCTCGCCCAAGCAGAACACTTTTATGAGGACGCCTATGCAAATCGTTTTCGCATTCACGGTTATGCCGATCTGGAACTGTCTACTCAAATCTTAATGAAATCCGCAATTAAACGTGGTTACCGTGTCGATGTCATCGATCGTTCTGACCAGTTCATTCGGATTCGAAACGGCAAACACGAAGAATACGTCAAACAGGCAACGAAAACATCAAAAGACAATTATGTTTCCGTCTTAATGATGGAGAATAAAACAGTGACAAAGTTTGTACTCGCAGAGCATGGCATTCGTGTCCCTGAAGGGGTAGAACTTCAAGAGAAATCGGATTTATCTCAGGCATGGCATTCATTTTCAAAACAACCCATCGTCTTAAAGCCGAAGTCTACAAACTTCGGAGTCGGTATTCACATTTTTAAAGACGGAGCGACGTATGAGGAAGCACTGTCTGCATTTCAGTATGCGAAAACGTTTGATGATGTCGTTTTACTTGAGACATTCTTACCCGGAAAAGAATATCGCTTCCTCGTCATCGGAGATGACGTCGCGGGCATCCTCCATCGTGTCCCGGCGAACGTCACTGGAGATGGCACCTCTTCGATCCGTCAACTCGTTGCGACAAAAAATGAAGACCCGTTACGTGGAAAAGGATACAAGACACCACTCGAGAAAATCGAAATCGACGAGGTCGTCTACTCATTTTTACATGCACAAGGTAAGACACCCGATAGTATTCCCGCTCTCGATGAGCGCGTCTTTTTGCGCGAAAACTCTAACATCAGTACCGGCGGAGATAGTATCGATTACACTGATCAAGTTCTTGACATCTACAAGCGTATTGCTGTCGATGCCGCTAAGTCAGTGGGGGCAACGATCTGTGGTGTCGATATGATGATTCCTTCCCTCGATGATGCGCAAATCGAATACGGTATCATCGAATTGAATTTTAATCCCGCCATCCATATCCACGCTTTTCCTTATGAAGGAAAAGAACGATCGATTGGTGAAATGCTACTTGATTTATTGTTTAAATATTGAGTATTCCTGTTTCGGAATATTCCTAATTGGGAATATTCAAAATAAGAGGACGGTGACGAGAAATGGAAGAGAAACTGGCTTCTTTGTTTCAAGCGTTAGCCGATCCGAATCGGTTACGGATGATTGAATTGTTACGAAAACAAGAGTGGACGGTCGGAATGATGGCAAATCAGCTTGGAATCAGTCAACCGCAGACGTCGAAGCACTTGCGAATTCTATATGATGCAGGTCTTGTCACGGTAACGATTGATGCCAACCGCAGACGCTATGCGCTCAAGTCTCAAGCACTCGAACCGTTAGATGCTTGGCAGACCTATATCGCGCGGGAAACAGAGCGTCTCGATCGATTGGAATCGTTTTTAGCGGAGTCACAACGAGAGGAGAGTCAATCATGAGTACGGTCAAATCACATGTAGAGGGCACGACATTGATTATGGAACGTCTGTTCAAGGCACCGCGGCAACTTGTATTTGAGGCATTCTCGACACCCGCACATTTGGAGAAATGGTGGGGACCGGCTGGATGGGAGACGAAAGTATACAGCTTCGACTTCAAACCAGGTGGGATTTGGCACTACTGCATGACGTGCGTCGACAACAATCAAGGTGACTTTTACGGTATGGAATCATGGGGCAAATCGACCTTTATCGAGATTGAGCCCTACTCCCGAATCGTCTATACGGATGCGTTCTCAGATGCGGACGGACACGTCAATCCGGACTTACCTGTCATGACCATCACGAATGAGTTTCTCGATACACCGGAAGGCACGTTGTTCATTAGCCGCTCCGAATTCCCGAATGAAGAAGCTCTCCAACAAGTCGTCGAGATGGGGGCTGTCGAAGGATTCACTTCTCAGCTCAATCGTCTCGAAGCGATTGTCAGCCAGTAAAAAAAACATGCACCGTTCCGGAAAAGGAATGGTGCATGTCTTGGTTTATCTGAGCTGTCGAAACAATCCGTCAAGCTGTTCTGATGTGATTTCTTCAAACGTATCCCCAATGCTGACTTCGGTTGAACAAAACCCTTCTTTTTCAACGAGATATCCCGTAATGCCCACCCCAGTTTTTTCTTGAATGCGCGCAATGTTCTCACTTAGTTCTTCCTTCTCCCCTTGAAAGTGGAGGTGGAACATATTTGTGACCGGGACGAGTGGTGTCGTCCAGACGCCGTCGAGTTCGTTTAAGTGTGCCGCCAACTGCACGGCATGATCCCGATACCGGACCATCTTGTCTTTCCGTAACTCATAATAATAATCGGAAGAAAGAATATACGGATAAAGGCTGATCAAGTCACCGCCATAGCGTCGCTTCCATACCTTCGACGTATCACAAAATGATTCCGGTCCAGCAAGGATGGCACCGGCAATCCCACCGATTCCTTTATAAAACGAGACGTATACGCTATCAAAAAGTGCACAGATTTCAGATGCTTCTTTTTCGTAATACGGTAGCGATTCGAACAGTCGTGCCCCGTCCAGATGTAGATAGATCCCTTTCTCACGACAGTGCTCATGAATTGCCACAAGCTCCTCGAACGTCGGCAATTCCCCGCCGATTTCCCGTTGTGGCAGTTCGAGCAGTAGACACGCGATGTCTGGCAACGCTTGAATCTCTTCGAGTGTCATCAACCGATTTTCGTCCCCGACTAAAATCGGTTCGATGTGGTGTAACTCCTTCAAGCCATCCTGCTCATGGATTTCAAGGTGGCAGAGCGGATGATACGCGACCGTGTTCTTCCCTGTTTCATCACACCAAATGCGTAACGCGATTTGTTGCGCCATCGTGCCACTCGGAAAGAATACCGCCGACTCTTTCCCAAGAACTTGTGCCATCTTCTCTTCAAACTGTCGAATCGTTTTCCCCTGTCCATACTGGTCACTCGGCTCATCGTCACGCACCTGTTCAAACGCACGTTTCAATACCCCGACTTCCCGTTTGCCGTGACCGCTCAACTGAACATCTGTCTGTCGATACGTGTCTGCTAATCGCTCCATACATTCTCCTCCTCGACAAATAAGCTCCCTGTCAGTATAACAGGGAGTTCTCTACTCAGTCGCGAATGCGGACGATGAGTTTACCGCGCACTTTCCGCGTTTGTAGTTTTTCGAGACCTTCTTTCAACTGGTCGAACGATAACACTTCTGTCACAAGATCGTTCAGTTCACCTGCATCGAGCAAGCTCATCATCTCTTCGGCCATATACGCCAAGTTGCGAATCGCATGTTCGTCCTCGCTCGCATGTGCCGCTCCGAGTGCCACTTCATGAATCGAAGGGGATAACGTGAAGCCTTTCATGTTCGTCATATCTGGTGGACCGGCGATATAGGCGAGGTGTCCGCTGAACGCGAGACGATCGAGGTCTGATGTCGCAACGTCGCGACCGACCGTGTTCAAAATCAAGTCGACACCACGTCCATCCGTCTCTTCCATGATTCGTGTCGTCACGTCTTCCACGTTATAATCAATCGCCACGTCCGCCCCGAGTGACTCTACCCACTCAAAGTTTTCAGGAGATGCCGTCGTGAACACTTTTAATCCGAGGCGTTTTGCGAGCTGAATCGCAAAGCCACCGACACCGCCCGCTCCAGCGTGTACGAGAATCGTCTCCTTGTCTCGCGTGTTCAGCTTCTGCATGACCGCTTCATAAGCCGTCATTCCGGCACACAGAATCGAGGCCGCCGCCTCATCACTTACACCTTGCGGAACAACCGCACACGCTCGGGCATCGACGACCGTATACTCGGCGAATCCTCCATATTTCGAAAGATCCGTATGAACGGCTACACGCGAACCCGTAATGATGTTGGCGATACTCGAACCGACCTCAACGACTTCTCCGACGAGGTCGACACCGAGAATATGTGGATATGACCAATTCGGATTTCCGTTAGATCCGACTTTATAGTCGACCGGGTTTAAGGCGACCGCTTCGACACGAATCAACAGTTCTCCGGCTCCAGGTGTCGGACGCTCGATGTCTCCAATGTGCAGATGATCTAGACCAGGTTGGTCGAGTAGCCATGCTTTCATGTTTAATAAGCTCCTTCCGAATATGTGAGTTCGTATGAATGTGAATAAATTTCAACGAGGTTACCGAATGGGTCTTCGCAGTACACCATGCGATACGGCTTCTCGCCTGGATAGTATTCGCGAATCGGCATCCGTTGTTTGCCGCCATGTGCGACAATCTTCTCGACAAGCCCTTCGATGTCAGGATCTTGTACACAATAATGGAAAATCCCTGTCTTCCAAAACTCGAAGTTGTCTTCTGGTGTCTCGTTATTCGGGAACTCGAATAACTCGATTCCAATACCGTCTCCTGTTGACATATGGGCGATTCGGAATTTACCCCAGCCTGGTCCGAAGACGTCTGTACACATCACGCCGATTGGTGAATCATCTTCGACGACATCTGATGGTGTCATGATGGTATACCACCCCATCACGTCCTCATAAAATTTTACGGCCTCGGTTACGCTCGGCACAGAAAGACCGATGTGTGAAAATGTTCTTGGATACGTCATGTTTCATCTACTCCTTTTTGTTTGCTCAATTTAGCGGATAACGATAAGATACTGTCATTGAAGCAAGAAAAAAAGTACGCACATTGAAGTAACTACCCGAAAGTGAGGCTCTTTGAACATGACCACATCGTTCCCCGTCAACCGTGCACTCGAGATTATCGGCGGCAAATGGCGCCCTCAAGTGTATTGTACGCTTCAAGATGGACCGCTCCGTTTTTCTGACATTCAACGGGCGATTCCTGACGTCAGCCGAAAAGTGTTGACCGACCAATTGCGTGAACTCGAGCAACTCGGTATGGTTCGCCGTGTCGACTATTCGACCGAAAAGCACCTCCATGTCGAGTATTCATTGACTGAAGATGCGCTCGGCCTGCAGCCCGCCATGAATGCCCTTTGTTCATGGGGAGAGTGCCACGACAACAAATAATCCCGAGCCACATGGCCCGGGATTATTTTTATGAAGCGAACAAACTGATCAAATTCCCATCCGCATCGTACAGGATGGCGTAACGTTGTCCCCAAAACGCATCCCATGGGGCTTTGTGTGACGCATATCCTTGTTCAAGTACCTTGTCATATAATCGGTCGAGCGCCTCACGGCTTTCACATAAGAAGGCAAGCTCGATTCGATGCCCGTCTGCCTGTTTCCATTCCCCGTATACTGATTCGGCCACTTCTACCGTATCGAACGCGAGACGCACGCCTCCTTCGTCAATCTCTACATGCGCTTCCCCGTTCATCGCTTCTGGAATCTCAAACCCAAGCGCACGATAAAAGTCGAGCGACCGCTTCATATCCGTCACGACGATCCCGACCATGTCCAATTTGACTGCCATCACGTTCCCTCCCCTTGTTTTCATGATACGATTTGAGTGTAGCATGACCACTTCGATCAGAGACGAGGAATTTTTATGAGTCATATGTTTCATCCACTCACCCAAGAGCAAGCCGAACTGATTGCTTTCGAGTGGCGCTATGAAGGCGAATACGCGTTTTACAATATGGATGCCGACGAGGAAGACCTCGCCTTATTTTTAGATGCGGATGAACGGGGAGACACGACGTTCGCCATTCTTGAGGACGACGATCTCATCGGCTTTGTCACGTTGCAATTCGAGTCAGCAGAAACTGTTTCCATCGGTCTTGGCATGCGTCCTGATTTGACAGGAAGCGGCAACGGACATCGATTCCTCACTTCAATCCTTACTTGGATCGAGGCGACATATGGGACTCGCACAGTGCATCTTGCCGTCGCCACGTTCAACAAACGGGCCATCCGGTTATACGAGTCGCTCGGTTTCATCCCACAAGACACGTTCATGCAGGAGACGAACGGCGGTGTGTATCCGTTTCTCACAATGACGCGTGAACAAAGCGAACCCCCGAACACTTGATGTCCGGGGGTTTTGTCATGTCCGCTGTTTCTTTTGAATATAAGAAAGACCGAGCGCTCCAATCAAAATCGTCCCTTTGACGATATCTTGCGCATAATACGGCACGTCCCACATCGTCAGTCCGTTCAAGAGGATTCCGATCAAAATAGCTCCAATCAACGTCCCGATGACGTTCGGACGTCCTGTCCCAAAGACGGCGTAACCGATATAAGCAGCCGCGACAGCGTCCATCAAGAGGGGCGCCCCAGCCGAAACTTGCCCCGTGCCGATCCGAGATGCGAGAATGATGCCACCGATGGCCGCAAACAACCCGCTGAGCACGTAAGCGTACAACTTGATCCGATTCACGGCAATCCCGGAGCGGCGGGCCGCTTCTGCGTTCGACCCGACGTAATAAAACTCTCGCCCTGTCCGTGTATACGTTAAAAACAAGTGAGCCCCAATGAAGAACAACAGCATAAGTAGGGCGACGAACGGAATTGGACCAATCGTTCCTTGACCGATGAATAAGAACGACGGAATGAAGCGTCCTGGCGCCGTCCCCCCTTCAATCGGCATGTTGTCATAAATCGAGAATCCTTTCGTATACGTCAACTGAATCCCATTAATGACGTACATGATGGCGAGTGTCGCTAGTAAATCCGGTAACCGGAATTTGATTGTGACGAGCGCATTCAATAATCCGACGAGAATCCCCAGTGCGAGCGGAATCAGTAGGGCGACGAGAAGCTCTTGTCGATGAAGGACAAGGCTTGCCGCTGCCCCGATTGTCGCGAGACTCGCCGTCGACCCGACCGATAAGTCGAAACCGCCGACGATGAGCGAAAACGTGACGCCAAGAGCAAGTAACGACACGATTGAAACTGATTTGATGATGTCACTAAAGTTTGCATACGTCAGAAATTGATCGTTCGTCACGGTAAAGACTGCGATCAACCCAATGATTGCAAGTAACGTCCCGTATTGACCGATCTGACCGCTGATTCGTTTTCGTTCCTTGACCACTAATTGTGCCATGTCATGCGCCTCCTTTCTCTACAAATTGTCCACGGTCGAGCCAAAGAATCCGATTGGCGACCCGTTCAAGTTCATGTCGCTCACTTGACGTGAACAACACGGTTTTCCCTTGTTTCGCGAGTGCAATGACGCGTTCATACACATCTTGCTTCGCTGCAATATCAATTCCTTTTGTCGGTTCGTCGAGCAAATAGATGTCGCGGTCGTCGAGTAACCATTTGCTAAAGACGACCTTCTGCTGATTTCCACCACTCAGCTCACCGACCGCTTGTTTCACGTTCGCATAGCGAACGCGAAGCGATGCCAATACGTCAGAGACCCCATCGGTCTTTCCTGCGACAGAAATCACATTCCGCTCAATCGTCTCGTCTAGAAATAATCCGTGACGACGTCTCTCCTCCGGAACGAGTGCAAACCCTAAACGTACGGCGTCTGTTGGTTCTTTGATCACGTGTATTGTTCCATCAACCGTGATCGATTGACGAAGCCCAGAAAGACCGAACAAGGCTTCTACCAGTTCCGTCTTCCCGCTTCCCGTCAATCCTCCAATCCCGAGCACTTCCCCACGGTACGCTTCAACGGAGAGATTCGTTCCGAACGCAGGGAGAGTCAACTGCGCGGATAAGCGACTCTCCTCCTCAGGGGTTGCCTTTTCTTGTGTCCCTTCAAATGTCGTCCCACTCAAAAAGGTTTGAACGGCTTCCGTGGAAAGGGGTTGAAACGGTCCCTCATATACGACGCGTCCGTCTCGAAGAAACGTAGATGTTGACGTGACGCGCGTCAGTTCGTCTGACCGGTGTGTGACCAGCACAATCCCCACCCCTTCTGCCGCCAGCGTTTGTAATAATTCAAGCAAGGCATCGGCATCCGTTTCCGACAAGGCAGCGGTCGGTTCATCGAGTAATAAATACTTGGCATCACTCTCAAGCGCCCGAGCGATAAGCAGACGTTGCTTTACGCTGAGCGGGTAGTGACCGGCCGGACGCGTTGGATCGATGTCTAAACCGACCCGGGATAGCACGTCTTTTGCCCGCTGTTTCAACAGTTGTGGGCGAATCCGTTTCACCGTCTGCCAGGGGAGAACATTTTCGTATACAGGCAAGTCCAAATAGAGCGCATCATCCACTTCTTGCGATACGGTGATGATGCCTTGACGAATCGCTTCCGCCGGTGTAAGACGTGTGGTCGTCCCATCAATGGACAGTTCACCGGACGTCGGTTCGACCGTGCCGTTCAGCAGTTTGATCAGCGTACTCTTACCCGCCCCGTTCAGACCGAGGAGTCCATGAATGTCTCCCGGTTTTAGGCTGAACGATAGCTGATCGAGTACGGTCACGTCACCATACTGTTTCGTGATTCGTTCCAAGCGAATCATCAGTCCGTCTCCTTCATCCAGTTCGACCATGCCGCATTCGACTCACCCCAACCCGGAACGTATTGTCCGAGGTCACTCATTGTGACAGGTTCATTCGGCAAGACGTCACGGTCCACTAAATACGGATCGACCGAGTGAATCGAAGGGGTTTCTTCCCCAACCACTTTTTGATAAGCGTAACGGACTTGGATGCGACCGATTTCAGCAGGATCCGTCGCGGCCGTCACGCCCCACGGACTCCCATCTTCTTGCATGAGTTGTAGGTCTTCGTCACTCAAGTCAATTCCGTAAACAGCAATCTCGTCACGTCCCGCCTGCTTGATGGCACGGCTCGCCCCTTTTGCGAACTCATCCCACATCGCAAACACCGCATCGATTTCGCCTTCCGGATACTTCTTCAAAATCGCCTCCATCTGACTTTGCGTATCGAGCGCTGTATTATTCGTCGCCGAACCGAACTTTGCAACTTCCTGGATGCCCGGATAGCGTTTTAAGAACGCGTCATAAATCGTATGACGACGTTCCATCGGCGTGAATCCGCCGACCCAGATTGTGACGATGTTCCCTTCCCCGTCCAAGTCTTCTGCGAGAGCTTTGAGTGAACGCCAAGCGAGGGAATAATCATCTTGGTCGATGACTGTCACCCCTTCATTCGTTAAATCGTTATCGAATGCGACGACTTTGATGCCCTTGTCGAGCGCCCGTTGAACAGGCTCTTTCAAGGCATCGGCACGTCCGTGGTCAATTAAGATCACATCGACCCCTTGCGTCGTCGCCGTATCGACATAACTCGCCATCTTCGATAAATCATTATCGGCGTTATACACTTTCACGTTGCCACCGAACGCTTCGACTTGCTCGGTCACCCCTTCGATATATTGCGAAGAGAACGTCCCAATCGACATCTGCATGACGAGGGCGACTTTTAGGTCTTTCGGAAGCGTCTCATTTGATACGCTGACTGTTTTCGTCTCCATTTTATTTGTTGTCGCGGTCGTTTTCGGTTGCGCCTGTTCGTTCGTGCATCCAGCAAGTGCTAAGATGACGGTCAACAGGAAGAAGATGATTTTTTTAGACATATGCGTTTCCTCCTACGTGTTGTACAATGACCGACTCGGTCGGTTCGAGCACACCTGTCTCTGTGATCAGACCGGTGATGAGTTCTGGTGGGGTCACATCAAACGCCGGATTGAAGACGGTGATGCCGACGAGTGCCGTCGGGTGTCCCCCGATATGGGTCACTTCATGCGCGTCCCGTTCTTCGATTTGAATCGTGTCGTCTGCTTCCAAATCAAACGTCGAATGCGGGGCTGCCACATAAAACGGGATGCCGTAATGCTTCGCCAAAATCGCGAGTTGGAGTGTCCCGATCTTGTTCGCCGTATGACCGGTACGGGTGATGCGGTCCGCCCCGACGATGATGGCATCGATTTGTTTCGTCTGAATTGTCCATGCGGCCATGTTGTCCGTGATCAATGTGACGTCGATGTCTGCCCGGTCGAGCTCCCACACCGTCAACCGTGCCCCTTGAAGCAGTGGACGAGTTTCCGACGCGAATACACGAAACGGGATGCCTCGTTCTTTTCCGACGTAAAACGGAGCAAGCGCGGTACCGTATCGTGACGTCGCAATGGCACCGGCGTTACAAATCGTCAATACGTTCCCTCCAGCAGGTAACACGGTCAACGCATGCTCACCAATCGTGCGATACGTGGCCACGTCTTGTTCATAGATTTCAATCGCACGCGCTTTGATGGCTTTTGCAATCTGTTCAAAGTCCTCCCCCACATTCAGTCGAAGGAGTGATTCGATGACATGTTGTAAGTTGACCGCTGTTGGTCTTGTCGCAATCAACCGTTGACCAACCTGATTCAATTGGAGATGAAAATAGGGATTGTCTTGCAGGCGTGACGCTTCTTTCGCAAGAACGAACGCCCCAAAATAAGCGATGGCCGGCGCACCCCGGACTTGAAGCGACTTGATCGCCTGTTCGGCCTGTTCGAGCGTCAACACTTCGATATAGCGCTCTTCTTGCGGCAACAGCGTCTGATCTAAAATCGTCAACACTTCCGTGTCGGCATCGAAATGTATACTTTGCACACTCATACCCGCACCTCCGATAGAACCGGGATCAGCTGGTCGATCGATTGAATCTGATGACGCTGTTTGATGAGACGCGTGCCGAGTTCTAGGGCATGACGTTTCCGTTCGATACGAAGGTCGTCTGGCAATGTTTCCAAGTCAGCGACGCCCGCTAGACCGACCGTCCGACGAATCAATTCGCAGCCCGCGTAGCCAATCGCATCACTCAAAATCGATGGCAACAGTTCGTCCACGAATCCTACTGTGTTGAATGGCTCGACCGCCTGTGTGAAGCGTGTACGGAACGTTTTTTCGAACGTTTCCCAGACAGTGAGCACTTCTGTGAAGCGTTCGAACCGCTTCAACGGATGTGCATACGTCGAGAACACCAAATGGGCGATGATTTGACCGATGTCAAAACCGAATGGACCATAAAAGGCAAACTCAGGATCGATGATTTTTGTTTCCTGACGCGTCGCAAAAATGCTTCCAGTATGTAAATCCCCATGTAGCAACGCTTCGTGTTTAGTCACGAACCCGACCTTCAATTTCGTCACTTCAATTTTCAAGGCGAGGTCTGACCAAAGCTGCTCCACGTCTAAACGAAGAGCCGTTTCGATTTGATTCGATTCTGCATCACGATACGGATCAGTGAAGATCAGTTTTTCTGTGATATCGCATAGCTCTGGATTGTAATACTCTTTTTCGATTTGTTTCTTGGCGAGCGGTCCTTTCGCATAGTCAGATGTCGCAAACAACGTTTCCCCGAGGAATGTACCGACGTGACGCGCCAAATTCGGATAGCTCTCCCCTTTTAGGAAACCCGTCCGGACGATTTCAAACGCTGACAAGTCTTCTAAAATCGTATAGGCGAGTTCACGATCGCTCCCGAGTACATCTGGTACGAATTGTGGTACGACTTTTGAAAACTCACGGAGTGCCAGTTGTTCGATCCACGAACGGTCAAGCGTGAGCGGCCAGCTCTCTCCAACGACTTTTGCGTACGGCAACGCCTGTTTCACGATTAATGACGTTTCTCCTTGACGAATGCGAAAGACGAGATTTAAATTTCCATCTCCGATTTCCTCACATTCTGCAATCCCCTCTTCTAGTAACCCCAACTGTCGAACGTGTTCGACGACACTTTGTTCTGTAAACGCCTCATAAGCCATGATGATTTTCCCCTTTCTTGAATCTATGCATGAAAAAAGCCCCTTTCTCCGCGAGAAAGAGGCACACCCAAATTGGTTGTTCCTCTCATCTTTCAGACATATGTCTGGTGGATGTAGCACCGTGCCAAATGGTCGGTTGCTGCGGCGTCTTAGGGCCAATTCCCTCTGCCAACTCGCGATAAGAGTAAATGATGTAATTGTGTTTGACGTGTTGAGACGAATATTACGGACTAGGCACGCTAGTTGTCAATCCTCTATTTTCGGTCGACTCCCTATTTTTGACACGCATATATAGAAACATTATTTTCAAACTTTTTTTCTCAAAAAAAGGAATTGACGAGTGAGCGATTCTATGTAAAAATTCAATTAAATTTCACAACTTCACAACTATTCTTATCAAGAGCAGACGGAGGGACAAGCCCGATGATGTCGCAGCAACCGACCAGAAATGGCACGGTGCTAATTCTTGCAGCTATCGCTGAGAGATAAGAGTTCATTGTTTTCGAATGACCTCTTGCCTTGGCATGAGGTCATTTTTGTTTGACCTGAAAGGAGGAACTTATGGGAATCATCGCTACTTATGAAATCAAACATACCGATCACGTCGAGCACGTGGCTGAAAAAATCGCACATGAGCTGACCGTCGGCACATGGACCGAATTGAACCATCTCGAGCAGCATCAACTACAGGCATTCCGCGGTGAGGTCATCGATACCTCCCAACAGGAAACTACGAGTCGCTTCTCGATTCGTTACCCGCTACATAATGTGACGCCGGACTTTTCGTCCATTCTGACGACGACATTCGGAAAGCTGTCGCTCGACCCAAGCGTCCAACTTGTCGACCTAACGCTCCCAAACGAGCTCGCATCGGACTTTCCGGGTGCCGCATTCGGAGTCGAAGGTGTCCGCGACATCCTTCGAGTATACGACCGACCGCTCGCCATGAGCATCTTCAAAGGCGTCATCGGGCGTGACCTTGATTTTTTGGCGACACAACTTCGTGACCAGTTTACAGGTGGCATCGATCTTGTGAAAGACGATGAGATTTTATATGACAATCCGCTCACCCCATCGCTCGAACGGGCTCGGATTGGAGCATCGATCATTCAAGAACACCAAGAACTAACGGGTCGTTCCGTTCTATACGCCGTCACGTTGAGCGGACCCGTTTTCACCTTACGCGACCAGGCGAAACGTTTGATTGAGGCAGGCGCGACCGCACTTTTGTTCAACGTGTATACGTACGGGCTCGACGCGTTACGGGAACTCGCTAAAGATCCCGAGATTCACGTCCCGATTTTGGCACATCCCGCTTTTGCAGGAGCGTTGACCGGATCGATTCGTCATTCCCTCCTTTTCGGGAAACTGATTCGACTCGCCGGGGCGGACTTGACGCTTTTCCCGTCACCATATGGTTCACTGTCGACACCGAAAGACGAAGCAGAACAGATTCAAACTTACGCGACAGAACCTCATTGGACGAAACCGATTCTGACGGTCCCTTCTGCCGGAATTCACCCAGGACTCGTCCCGGATTTGATTCGTGACTTCGGAACGGATGTCGTCATCAATGCCGGCGGTGGGATTCATGGGCATCCCGACGGTGCGGCTGCCGGAGCGAGGGCATTCCGCCAAGCAATTGACCAGGCAATCGGTAAGACGAGCGAGACCGATGCGTTATCGACCGCGTTGGATGCGTGGGGTACGCGATGAGTACGCACGTCATCTGTGATTTCGACGGCACCATCACGGAAGAAGATAACATCATCGCGTTGATGCGACGCTTCGCCCCACCTGAATGGGTCGAACTCAAAGAAGGTGTTTTGAACCAAACGCTCTCCATTCGAGAAGGCGTCGGTCAAATGTTCAGCCTGCTCCCGAGTCATCAGCAAGCTTTGTATCATGACTTTCTGCAGTCAACCATCACGCTTCGGTCAGGGTTCATCAAGTTTTTACAAGAGACACAGTCACTTGGCTTTCGATTTGATGTCGTCAGTGGCGGTATGGACTTTTTCGTCCATCCGATTCTAGAAGGTCATGTGGCACCGGAACACATCTACTGCAATCACGTTGATTTTTCAGGGGAGACGGCACGTGTCATATGGCCTCATTCATGCGATGCCCATTGCTCGAATGATTGCGGATGTTGCAAGCCGACGATTGCCCGACAGATCGTCTCACCTACCGATACGTTGATCGTCATCGGGGACTCCGTCACCGATTTTGAAATCGCCAAACGTGCCGACGTCGTGTATGCGCGGGGTCAACTGATTTCACTTTGCGAGGCGGAAGGAATCCACTATGTTCCGTTCGAGACATTCTATGACATTTCAGCTCACATGAAAGGAGTGAACGTATGACCGTACAAGAACAATGGGTAGAACTCGCCGACATTAAAGACGAGCTTGCCGCCCGGGACTGGTTCCCCGGGACGAGTGGCAATCTGGCGATCCGCGTATCGGACGACCCGTTGACGTTCCTCGTAACGGCAAGCGGTCGTGATAAACGAAAGCGCACCAATGAAGACTTCGTCCTCGTCGATGCGACCGGTCAATTGATGGGAGAGCAAACAGGCAAACCGTCCGCGGAGACGTTGCTACACGTCGAAATCTTTAACAAGACGAACGCAACCTGTTCCCTTCACGTGCACACGGTCGACAATAACGTCATCTCAGAGCTTTACGCGGCGAACGGACATGTCACGTTCACGGGTCAAGAAATCATCAAAGCACTCGGCTATTGGGAGGAAACGGCAAGCGTCCGGATCCCCATTATCGAGAACCATGCGGATATCCCGACACTCGCCCATGCATTTGCCCCACATGTCACAAGCGAAGCCGGTGCCGTCCTCATCCGGAACCATGGGATCACCGTTTGGGGCGAAACACCCGCTGCAGCAAAACGTTATTTAGAAGCATATGAATTTTTATTTAGCTACTCATTAAAATTACGCGCCTTAGGCGTCCATTCATAAGGAGGAATTCAACATGGCAACGATTTATTTTCAACAAACCGAAGAACGTGTCAGTGATCAACAAGAGGTACGTGACTTTTTAGACTCACGAGGCATCCTTTACGAAGCATGGGATATCGCGAAATTACCAGCTTCCCTTCAAGAAAACTATCAACTGACAGATGAAGACAAAGGCGTCATTTTATCGACGTTCCAAGACGAGATTCAAGACGTATCGACGCGACGTGGTTATCAAACGGCTGACGTTATTTCCTTGTCTGATGCGACGCCAAACTTAGACGAACTGCTCGTCAACTTCCAAAAAGAACATCACCATACGGACGACGAGGTTCGCTTCATCGTCAGTGGTCACGGCATCTTTGCGATTGACGATGCAGAGCGCGGATACTTTAATATCGAGCTCAATCCGGGTGACCTCATCTCGGTGCCGGTCAACACGCGTCATTACTTCACGTTGCAAGAAGACCGCCAAGTCGTCGCCGTTCGTATTTTCGTGACGACCGAGGGCTGGGTGCCGATTTACGAAAAAGAGAATGTGCAGGCATAAGAAAAGGTCTCTCGCTTAAAAACGAGAGACCAATTTTTTTAATGTTTGACCGCTGTCGGTTTCGATGAGAACCAGCCCCATGTCGCAATCCCGACCATGACTGACCAGAAGAAGATGGTCCAAGCTGTCGAGTGGACGAACCCGTCTGGGAGTCCCATGAATTCGAACGGCGTACCGGCAATCAACTCTTTGAACCCTGGGTGCTCGAGTACGAGAACCGTCAATTTGACCCCGACCCAACCGACGATGATGAAGGCGGCCGTTTCAAGTGTAGGACGCTGATGAAGCAACTTGACGAAAATACGTGCTGCAAATCGCATCAAGACGACCCCGATGAGTCCACCTGTCAACACGACGAAGAACTGACCCGAGTCAATCCCACCGATTTCACCAAGACCGAGCGGTGGCAAGCTGACCGCAAGTGCGACCGCTGCCAAAATCGAATCGACCGCAAAGGCGATGTCTGCAAATTCGACTTTCGCAACAGTGAGCCAAAACTCTTTCTTCGATACCGGCTTTTCTGTGACAGCCGTCTCTTCTTTCGCTTCGGCCGCCAAATCCTGTTGCGGCTCCATCTTCCTCGCCTTATAGGTCATATACAGGTGTCGCGCACTCATTCCGATTAAGTAAAGTGCACCGAGTGCCTGTACTTGCCATACATTGATCAAGAACGAGATCAAGAACAATGCGATAAATCGGAAGACGAACGCCCCTAAGAGTCCATAGAACAATGCCTTCTTCTGCTCTGTACGCGGCAAGTGTTTGACCATGACGGCCAAGACGAGCGCGTTGTCTGCAGATAACAAGCCTTCCAAACCGACGAGTACGACGACGATCCAGGCATACTGCAGAACTAACTGCCAATCCATAAAAACATCTCCTTTTTTCTTTCAGTTCCTTCATATTTAACAGTGATCTATTTTTTAAGTTCACAGGACCATTTTATTCCCGTTCACAAAGTAAATCAATCCTCTTTGTTCAATATCTGAAGGATTTTTTTGCAATTGCATATTGAAAACATGTTATGAGAGCAAAATCATACCCGTTCAGCCATCATTTCGTGATAAAATCCTAACAAGAACGAGTGGTCCTTTGAACCGCTCTAAAAAAGGAGAATCCGATTATGTCTACAAGCCATGTCGCTTTACCTACTAAAGCAGAACGACATAAATTGTTCGGGTCGGTCCCACCGATTAAAGGAACAAAGCCGACCGAGAAAGAACAGATGGTCGATTTACAAAATACACCGAAAAACTTCTTATTCGCCCTCGACAGTGTCGGCATCTCAAATGTGAAGCACCCTGTGAACGTCGAGACGCCAGAAGGGGTCCAATCAACGGTCGCTACATTCGAATTGACGACATCGCTCGTTCAAGATCGTAAAGGAATCAACATGTCCCGTTTGACTGAACAGCTCGACGCGTACCATCAACAAGGATGGACGGTATCGAACGGTTCGTTGATCGAGTTCGCACAGGAGCTTGCCGAGCGTATGGAACAAACGGAAGGCCAATTGACAATCCGTTACCCATGGTTCTTCACGCGTAAAGCACCTGCGACAGGTCTTAGCGGTTTGATGAACGCAGACGTCATGCACCGTGTGACGTACAACCTTGAAACGGGCGTCGCAAACGTGACGGTCGGTCTCGTCATCAACGTCACAACGCTTTGCCCATGTTCAAAAGAAATCAGTGAGTACAGCGCCCATAACCAACGTGGATACATCACGATCGAAGCAGGTCTTGATGAAACGTCGATGGACGGATTCGACTGGCGTGCGGCACTTCTCGATGCAGCGGAGTCGAACGCCTCAGCACCACTCCATCCGGTCCTCAAACGTCCGGATGAAAAACGTGCGACTGAAATCGCGTACGAAAACCCACGTTTCGTAGAAGATATGGTCCGCTTGATCGCGGCTGACTTGTACGAGATGAAAGAAGTCGTGAACTTCTTCGTCGAATGCCGTAACGAAGAATCGATTCACCAACACGATGCCATCGCATCGATCACATTCGATAAGCGTCAAGACGCATAAAAAAATGCGGAACCTCTTTTGCAAGATGGTTCCGCATTTTTTTATAGACTTGTCACGAGTTCAATCGTCAATAAGATGATGATGAGCATCACCCAGACTGCCCAGACGAGTCGCCACTTCTCCCAGTCAAATCGCTTCATCACCGCATAGACAGTAAGGTAAAGCGCGATGAGAAGCGGTACGACGACCCAAGGATTTTCTAACATCACGCTTCGATGTCGCCATCCCAAGCGAGCATCCCGCCGTCGACGTTGACGACTTTGTAGCCTTGTGACTCTAAGTAATCACACGCTGTTTGACTTCGTCCACCTGAGCGACAGATGACATGATACACATTGTCTTGTGCCAACTTTTCTGTCACATGTGGGAATTCAGATAGTGGATAGAGCGGTACGTTCGGGATATGCCCTGCATCATATTCATCTTGTTCGCGCACATCGATGATATGGAGAGACTCCCCGTTCTCTAACTTTTCTCGTAATTCCGTTGCATGAATGCTTTGCATACATAGCTCCCCTTTCGATAATAGATTCCTCTTTTAGTTTACCTCAGCTACCATTCAAAAAAACACAAAAAAAGCACCCTTCTATTAAGAAGGATGCTCCCAACTTACGCTTCGTTGCGCTCGTCGATTGCTTGTGCTGCTGTGATGAGCGTCAATTTGTAGACGTCCTCTTCGTTACAGCCACGTGATAAGTCGTTCACTGGTTTGTTGAGACCTTGAAGGATCGGGCCGATCGCTTCGAATCCACCGAAACGTTGAACCATCTTGTAGCCAATGTTTCCTGCTTCAAGACTTGGGAAGACGAATACGTTCGCCTTACCAGCTACGTCAGAACCCGGGGCTTTCTTCGCCGCTACGCTAGGGACGAATGCCGCATCGAATTGAAGTTCTCCGTCGATTGGAAGGTTCGGTGATTTTTCTTTCGCAAGACGTGTAGCTTCCACGACTTTCTCTGTTTCAGGTGACTTTGCAGAACCTTTCGTCGAGAAGCTGAGAAGCGCGACTTGTGGGTCGATGCCGAAAGTCTTCGCTGTCGCTGCAGACAAGAACGCGTTCTCTGCTAAGTCTGCTGCATCCGGTGCGATGTTGATTGCACAGTCCGAGAAGACGTATTGCTCGTCATCACGTACCATGATGAACACACCTGACGTCTTTTTGATACCTGGTTGCATCTTGATGATTTGAAGTGCCGGACGTACCGTATCGGCCGTCGCGTGCATCGCGCCTGAGACAAGACCTTCTGCTTTTCCTGTATGAACGAGCATCGTTCCGAAGTAGTTCACATCTGATGTGAGGAGTTCGCGCGCTTGTTCAGCTGTCGCTTTCCCTTTACGACGCTCGACGAATGATTCGACGAGAACATCGATGTCTTCGTATGTCGCTGGGTCGTATTGTGTCAAACCTGAGATGTCGAAACCGTGTTTCGCCGCAACCGCTTCGACGTCTGCTTTCGCACCGACGACGATCGGTTCTACCATACCGTCTGCTTTCAATCGAACAGCTGCTCCAAGAACACGCTCATCGACGCCTTCTGGGAAGACGATCGTTGGACGAATCGGACTGACTTTTTGCTTCAACGTTTCAAATAATTTCATAACGAATGAACCCCTTTTCTCAATTTACAGCATGACTGCTAGTGGTTTTGCCGTTGACTTGTGTCTTTACGCGATTTCAATTATACACAGTACCCTTTTTAAAATAAACTATTCTGCCCATTTCGCCATAAATCGCTTAGAATCAATCATTATATGAATAGAACAGTTTTGACAAATCGACTGATACAGCCATTTTTGTAGCCGTTTTCATGTTTCTGTCCTCTGTTCTTTACCCTTCGTGAATCGTGATAACCCTCACAGTGTCTCAAAGTTGCCAGTCAGTGAAGCGTGTATGGTAAAATAGACGGCGAAGCCAAGTCCCGAAAGGAGATTTTTTTATGTCAGAACGTCCAGTACCTACAACAGATACACAACATGCCGCCGCCACGTTAGACGGATGGTATACACTTCATGATTTCCGCACAATCGATTGGGCTCGTTTGAAGCTCGTCGACGCCGAAAAGCGTCAACACATGATTGACGAGTTCACTGCGTTCCTCGCCTCACTTGAAGAGGTTGAAGCAAAAGGTGAAGGAAGCCACGCCTTCTACTCGATTCTCGGTCAAAAGGCAGACCTCGTCTTGATGGTGCTTCGCCCGACATTCAACGAACTTGAAGACGTCGAGCGTGCATTCCGCAAAACAGCGCTATACGACTATATGATTCCGTCGTATTCGTACGTGTCGGTCATCGAGCTCGGGATGTATCGTGGATCTGGAGATGGGGACCCATATCAAAACCCTCATATCCGCTCACGTCTCTACCCGACGCTTCCAAAAGCCGCGCACATCTGTTTCTATCCGATGAGCAAGGCTCGTCGCGACGGTGACAACTGGTACATGTTGTCGATGGATGAGCGCAAAGACCTCATGTATCGCCACAGCATGATCGGCCGTAGCTACGCCGGTAAGATTCAGCAGTTCATCGGTGGATCGACTGGATTCGATGCATGGGAATGGGGCGTCACGCTCTTCGCTGAAGATTCACTTCAGTTCAAGAAAATCGTTTACGAGATGCGTTTTGACGAAGTGAGTGCAAAATACGGTGAGTTCGGTGACTTCTACGTCGGAAACATCTTACCGAAAGAAAATCTGAGCACATTCTTTAGCGTGTAAAAGGTTTACGCGTATAGCACCTCGGGAATTAAGGATGATGTAAGCAAGTTATCCTAATCAACGAGGTGAACAACGATGCGCGTGTTCAAAGAAACCGATCGTGACACTGCGGAACGTTTAGATTCGTTCATCGAACGAATGGCACCGACAGCAGAATTAGTCCAACATCGATTTGAAGAGCAACTTAAACATACACAGCAAAAGGGTCAGGCGAGCGCCTGACCCTTATTTTGTCGTGTGACGTGAAGTGCGTCGCCTAAGAAAGTAGCCAATTCAAGCATCCCATAGCGCCCTGCTTTCGCTTCAGCGTCGGAATTATAATTCGTATTCGTATTGACGTCGTAGGCGTAGACGTTACCGTCTCGGTCTCGGATAATCTCAATTCCGGCGATATCAATCTCATTCGCTTTCAGGAACTGTTCAAGCTGTGAAATGATCGGGTCATCGAACCCTTCGACGATTTCAAACTTCGCCGGTGGCGTCTCCCCGACTGGGCAGAACTGGTCTTCAATCGAGCAGGCATCTGCCGGGCAGAGCTGGAATCCTTCCGATGTATCGACACGCACCGCATAAAGGAACTTCCCACCGATGAATTCACAACGGGTAATATACGGCTCTGGGGCTTCGATATATTGTTGGATGAGCGTGATGCCGTCAACCGAGTCCTCAAACGAGGGACCGTATACATATTCCTTCAATCCTTCGATCGTATAGAACAATTGGACACCAAGTCCTTTTCCGGCACGATTATGTTTCGTGATGAACGGTGTCATGTCTAGCTTTTCAGCCGCCTCGATGATTTGGTCTTTACCGACCGCCGCAATCGTCTTCGGCACACGAATCCCTTCGCGGCGAAGCGCCGTGTACTGATTGACTTTGCTTACTTCTAGGCGGATGGCACGCGTTCCGTTGAACACGGTACGGTCATGCGCTTCTAGCCAAGCAAGGACACCTTCCGTCAATTCGGGTGCATACCGATGCCCGCGTGTGTGCGAAGAAGCACTCATGCGATTATAAAAGACACCTTCCGGGGGCGTTGCTTCGAGATCAATCGTCCCTTGGTCCAAGTGCCATAATTCATAAGGCAACTGTAGTTCTTCTAAGCGATGAACCAGATGGTTCGTCCATTCTTCGTTCTCATGAATGACGTGAATTTTAGACATCATCATCCCTCCCTATTCTTGTTCTCACTTTACCATACCCATAACTTATAATTCCAATGTGTAAGGTTGGTCTAATCGTCAATTCTGAAATATCAGACGATTTCATGGTATAATGAACCTAAGAGTATTGTTTTAGAAAGGAAGTGTTGTGTTTGCCCGTACCTGTCATCAGTACTGATGTACTCATTTTACTCTTCGGTCTCCTCCTTGTAGCCGGTGTCATGGCAACGCGAATCTCGACTCGCTTCGGCTTGCCTGCCTTGATCTTGTTTATGGGGATCGGCATGATCATGGGAAGTGATATTACCGGTCTCATCTTCTTCGACGACTCCAACCTGGCACAGCTGATCGGGGTAGCCGCCTTGATTGTCATTTTGTTTGAAGGGGGTCTTCAGACGAAATGGTCATCGATTCGGAGTGTCCTCGCGCCAGCTGCCTCACTTGCGACATTCGGTGTCTTAATTACCACGACCGTCGTCGCTGTAGCCGTTCGTTTCGTATTTGGTTTCGACTGGATTGAATCTTTCTTATTCGGTGCGATTATCGGTTCGACCGATGCGGCTGCCGTCTTCGCTGCATTTAAAGGTAAGAACATCTCACCGAAAGTCGGTGCGACACTCGAAGCCGAGTCCGGCACGAACGACCCGATGGCGATGTTTTTGACGATTCTCGCTCTCGACTTCATGATGAAGCCAGGCACGACCATATGGGATGGCATTTGGATGTTCATTCTTCAAATCGTTATCGGGGCCCTCATCGGCTTTGTCCTCGGTCAACTGTCCCGCCTCATGTTGAACCACCTGAGACTAGAGTCGAGTGGACTTCATGCCGTCCTCATGATTTCGATGGCATTCCTCACATATGGTGTCACGGCTTACTTATTGGGAAGTGGACTGCTTGCCGTGTATATCGCCGCCATGATTGTCGGAAATGCGGATACGGCGCATGAAGTGACGATTGTCCAATTCTCGGAAGCACTTGCATGGATCATGCAAATCATCATGTTCGTCATTCTTGGGTTGCTCGTCTTCCCTCGTCAACTCATCGAACCGGACTTGATTTGGAAAGGACTACTCATTTCATTCGTCCTCATGTTCGTGGCTCGTCCGATTGCCGTCTATTTATCGACGCTCGGGATGGCTTTTACGAGAAAAGAAAAATTCTTTATTTCATGGGCTGGTTTAAAAGGAGCCGTACCAATCGTCCTTGCAACCTTCCCGCTCATTGCCGGCACTGAAAATAGTCAACTGTTATTCAACGCCGTCTTTTTCGTCGTCGTGACGAGTGCCTTGATTCAAGGAACGACGTTGACGCCGCTCGCTGAAAAATTGGGGTTGCTCGGACCGGACAAAATCCGTTCGCCGTATACGATCGCCCTCGTCTCGAGTAAACAGTCTCAACATAAGCTCGTTCCTTATGTTGTCACGGAGAGCTCCTCGATGATCGGCAAAACGTTAGCGGATATCACGCTCCCACCGAACACCGTCGTCAATGCCATCGTCCGAAACGAATATTTGATTCCACCAAATGGACAGACATCCATCGAGGAAGGCGACCTACTATATGTGCTCGCCTCGATGTATCGTCATGATCAACTAGACCAATCATTTGGTGAAGACGGTCTCGACCGAGTGGAACTATGAGTAAACGAATAACCGGCGCCTCAATCGAAGCGCCGGTTTTCTTATGCATGTATGTGCTTTGCCGATTGGATCAACGTCTCGACGTCATCTGTTCGTCCTTCATGAAGTGCCTCGACGATGAAGCTCCCGACGACGACACCATCACATGCTTGTCCTAACGTCTGTACTTGCTCCGGACGATGTACGCCGAATCCTGCCAAGACAGGAACGCGTGACTGCTCTGTCAATCGAGTCAAATAAGCGAGTAACTCGTCCGGAAACACATCGGCTTTCCCAGTCGTCCCTTTGAGCGTGACCGCATAGACGAATCCTTCCGCTTTCTCTAGGATGGATGCCGTACGCTCTTCGCTACTTGTCAATGTAACGAGCGGGATGACGGCGACGTCATGCCGGTCGATATCTGCGAATAATTGGAGACTCTCTTCAAACGGGAGATCCGGAATGATAACCCCGCTTACGCCACATTCATTCGCCCGGTCAAAGAACGGTTGAACCCCGAACCGAAACACTGGATTCAAGTATGTCATCAAGACGATTGGAACGTTAAATTGATCATTTCCTTCTATTAAATGGTTTAATACCATTTCGAGCGTCACACCTGCTTCAAGAGCACGCATTCCTGCCGCCTCAATGATTGGACCATCTGCCACCGGATCGGAGAAGGGAATTCCGAGTTCAATCGCCGTCGCACCCATCCGTTCTAGTTCTACGATGGTCGGGATGAGTCGGTCCATCCCGCCATCACCAGCCATGATATATGGGACGAATGCTGCCCCTTCTCGCTCTCGAATCGCTGTTTCTAGTTTCATCGTGTCGCCACCTTCTCTCGGATTGTGTGGACGTCTTTGTCTCCGCGCCCTGATAAACAAATCACTAATGTTTCGTCCTCACCCATCGTCTTCGCGAGCGTCTCCGCATAAGCGAGAGCATGTGAGGATTCTAAGGCAGGAATGATGCCTTCTTGTCGACTGAGTGCAAGACACGCATCGAGTGCCGCGTCATCCGTGACGGCTGCGTACCGCACCCGCTCGATGTCTTTCAAGAAGCTGTGCTCTGGTCCTACCCCCGGATAGTCGAGCCCGGCTGAGATTGAATGTGCCTCCTCGATTTGACCGGCCGCATCTTGCAACACATACATGAGCGAACCATGTAAGACACCGACTTTCCCTTTCGTAAGGGTTGCCGCATGTTTATCTGTATCAATGCCACTGCCTGCCGCCTCGACACCGTAGAGGGCGACCGACTCATCGTTCAAGAACGGATAGAACATGCCCATGGCGTTACTTCCTCCTCCGACACAAGCGACGACGGCGTCTGGGAGACGTCCGGTCTGTTCGAGGATTTGACGACGCGTCTCTGTCCCGATCACGCTTTGGAAGTCACGAACCATCTGCGGGAACGGGTGCGGTCCGAGTACAGAGCCCATCACGTAATGCGTATCGTCGACATGTTTGACCCAGTAACGAAGCGCTTCATTGACGGCATCTTTTAACGTACGGCTGCCTGATTTGACAGGGACGACTTTCGCTCCGAGCAGTTCCATCCGAAAGACGTTCAACGCTTGGCGCTCGACATCGACCTCACCCATGAAGATGGTGCACTCTAAATCGAGTAATGCACATACCGTCGCAGTCGCGACGCCGTGCTGACCGGCACCTGTCTCCGCGACGACTTTCTGTTTCCCCATCCGTTTCGCGAGGAGCGCCTGCCCGATTGTGTTATTGATTTTGTGGGCACCGGTATGGTTCAAGTCTTCCCGTTTCAAATAAACGTTCGTCCCGAGGCGACGACTCAAGTTCGATGCATAATAAAGTGGCGTCTCACGTCCTACGTATTCACTTAATAAAGAAGAGAAGCGTTCTTGAAACTCAGGGTCTTGCTTCGCCTCTTCGTAAGCGACCTCTAATTCTTCGACCGCTTGCATGAGCGTCTCCGGAATGTACTTCCCACCATATTGTCCAAATTTCCCGTTCACTGGTTGTGCATACATCATAGTTCCTCCTTGGCGCGTTGAATGAACGCACGAATTTTTTCGATATCTTTCACACCGTCCGTCTCGACACCGCTCGAGACGTCGACGCCGTCTGGTTGAATCGTTTGAATCGCTTGTCTCACATTATTCGGGGATAGGCCGCCCGCTAGCCAAAACGGACGTTCCGGCCGATCGATTGCGTCCCAGTCTAATACTTGCCCACTTCCCGGATTCGGATGATCCATCAATCGGACATCCGCCGTCTCCTCGGTCGACGCATCGATAATCGGTAACCCGAAGATGCGGAGTTCTTCCATTGATTGTGTCCGATGGTGAATTTGTAAATCCGTCAGCCCCACGTCCATCGCTTGCTCGATGTCTTCCATTGAAGGACTTAAAAACACACCAACGATTCGAACCGATTCCGGGATCTGTGTAGCTAGCGTCTTTGCTGTCGTCACGTCGATTTGACGAGAACTTGGCGCGAATACGAACCCGATGGCATCCGCCCCCGCCTCGACCGCTGCTTGGACAGCTTCTTCTGTCTTTATTCCACAGATTTTAACGAACATGTTTTCAACTCCTCGAGTAGCCGGGTCGGGTCTTCTTCACGCATGAGTGCTTCCCCGACGAGAATGGCGCTTGCCCCGGCTTCTTGTAAGCGTGCAGCTGCCTCGACTGTGCTGACTCCACTTTCGCTGACGAACGTGACGTCGGGGTAGCGTTTCATCAAATCGATCGATGTCTCGAGGGATACCTCGAACGTTTTTAAGTCTCTGTTATTGATGCCAATCAACACGTCATCGAGTTCGAGTGCAATGCGTAACTCTGCCTCATCATGTACTTCGACTAAGACGTCGAGACCAATGGAGCGGGCATATCGCGTCAACTCGTGGAGGCGTGTCGGATGAAGGGCTGCCACGATGAGAAGTGCGACACTCGCCCCGTAATGCTTCGCATAGTCGAGTTGTCGTTCATCGATGATGAAATCTTTACAGAGCACCGGGATTGTGACGACGTCGGCGACTTGTCGTAAATCGTCAAAGGAACCGTTGAAATACGTTTTGTCTGTCAGAACGGAAATCATTGTCGCACCGGCTTGTTCATATTGACGAGCTCGTTCGGCGACGTCGACCGTTTCTCGAATCATTCCTTTTGAAGGAGACGACCGTTTAATTTCCGAGATGATATGGAATCCATCATTCATCATAGTTAAAAGAGCGACCGGTTTTGTCACAGCAACATCAATGGGCTGCATGCGACTAACCTCTTCGATTTTCGTTCCGATGATTTTCGTTAAATAACTCATGCCTCTACCTCCGTACGTTGTAAGTGTTGTAACACGCGCAATGCGTGTCCTTCGTCAATGCTTCGTTTCGCCTCTTTCACTCCCTCCCGGAGCGTTGAAGTCGTGCCGTACGTACAAAGGGCCAGCGCCGCGTTCAGTAAGACGACGTCTCGTGCCGGACCTGTTTCTCCGTTCAACACGGCGAGCAGTGTCGCGGCGTTCTCTTCCGGTGTCCCTCCGCGTAATGCTTCGAGTGGCGCCCGCATTAAGCCGACATCTCGTGGGTCGACCGCGTAACGCGCCGTCTGTTCCCCATCAAAGAAGTACACATCGTTCACACCAGCAAGGCTCGCTTCATCGAGACCTCCCGCACCGTGTACGACCATGCCACGCTCTACGCCAAGATGCCGCATCGCGGTCGCCATTTTCTCAAGTAGCGACGGATGATAAACACCGATCAATTGTCGTTTCGGACGAAGCGGATTCGTCAACGGTCCGATTTGATTGAAGATGGTCGCCGTCGCGAGTCGTTTCCGGACCGGCATGACGTGCTTCATAATCGGATGGACATGTTGGGCGAAGAGGAAACTCAAATTCGTTCGCTTCAAGTCAGCATGTACTTCTTCTGCCGTCTTCACGATTGGAACGTTCAATGCCTCGAGGACGTCGGCGCTTCCCGATCGACTCGATACGCTTCGGTTTCCGTGTTTGGCGACTGGAATGCCGAGACCGGCTAGGACGAACGCGACGGTCGAACTGATGTTGAACGTGTGCGCCCCATCGCCGCCAGTACCACACACATCGAGTACCGGTAAATCAGTCGGGGGGAACTGTGCCGCTTCACGGATGTACGCTGCGAGTCCCGCCATCTCTTCTGCCGTCTCCCCGCGTTCTTTCATCGCGAGTAGCACACGTTCGATTTGCGCCTCATCCGCTTGGAACATCTCGCTTGCTGCCACTTTCATATCTGCTGTTGATAATGCGTTTGTCTCCAATTGTTGAATCATCGTCTGTTCCCCCTCTAAAAATGTGTATAAAAAAACTCCACACGACAGTCGTCGTATGGAGGACGGTTTGAGACCGCGGTGCCACCTCTCGTTGATTCCAAAGAATCCACTCTCCGATGCAATCACATCGTATCCCGATAACGGGGGAAACCGTCACGACCTACTTCATTCAGCCATGCTCTCATGAGCCCATTCACGCGGACGCCTCGGTCAGGATCTCACCACCCCTGACTCTCTGGACGAAACGTCTTCTCGCGCTACTCTTCTCAATCCTCGATTTGTGTTATTGAAACGAAAAAAGGGTCACCCGTCTCCTCATAGTTTACGCTACAAGAAGGACGAGTAACCCCGTGGTGCCACCTTCGTTGGTTCTAACAGAACCCACTTCACGGACAATCATCCGCTTCCCCGTGATAACGGTGGGTAACCCGCTAAAGCCTACTCAAAGTTCGGTTTAGAGCTCAGAAGTCCATTCGCGACGTCCTATATACTGATTCGCACCACCCATCAGCTCTCTGTCATACAGGATTCGTCGTTACTTCTCTTCGTCGACGCCTTTATTCGTTTCAGTTAAGTTAACTCGTACTATACAGGGCGGATGAATCCATGTCAAATAAAAAAATTCAAAAAACTTTGCCTCTATATGTGCACTCGAAAACAGGGAACCTTCACCGATTTTTCGAATTGACATCGTTTTTTTCCGTCTGCTATAGTCGTCCACAACAACATTTCACTCAACTAAAGGAGAATCGATTTTGGAAACAAACAAACTAAAACGCGAGCTGTCCACCCGGCAACTTACGATGATTTCCCTCGGGAGTGCCATCGGAACCGGGCTTTTCCTCGGAAGCGGGCTTGCCATTCAAACCGCTGGTCCGAGCGTGCTCGTCAGTTATGCTATCGGGGCGTTCATCGTCCTCTTACTCATGGGCGCACTCGCCGAAATGACGGTCGCTCATCCAACATCCGGATCATTCGGAACGATCGCCGAGCGCTATGTCCATCCACTCGCAGGCTTTCTCGTCCGTTACTCTTACTGGGTCGCGAACGTACTGGCTGTAGGGGTTGAAGTCAGTGCCATCGCCATCTATATGCGTTACTGGTTCCCGGATGTGAACGGGTTCGTTTGGGTCGCCCTCTTCGGTGGACTACTCATTTACGTCAACGCCCGTCACGTTCATACGTTCGGAACAACCGAATACTGGTTATCATTCATCAAAGTAACTGCCATCATTCTATTCATCGTCCTTGGTGCCGCTACATTGTTTGGCGAACCAGGATCACCGATCGAATCGATCACGACAGGAAACGAAGGATTCTTCGCTTTCGGCTTTTACGGGATGTGGGTGACGATTTTCATCTCCCTCTTCAGTTTTCTCGGGACCGAACTCGTTGCCGTCACTGCAGGTGAAGCGAAAGACCCGGACCAAGCCGTACCACGCGCTTTACGCGCTACCGTGTTCCGCTTGACGTTCTTCTATGTCGTCACGCTCGCCATCATGCTCATGCTCATCCCATGGCAGCAAGCAGGGATCGATCAAAGTCCGTTCGTGCTCGTCATGGAACAGTTTGATGTCCCGTTCGCGGCAGGCATCCTCAACTTTGTCATTTTGATTGCTGCCTTGTCTGCCATGAACGCACAGCTTTACGCGTCGACACGTATGATGTACTCACTCGCGGAAGCCGGTGATGCACCGAAAGCATTCAAAACAATCAGCAAAAATGGCATTCCGATGTTCGCGCTACTCGTTTCAACGGGCGGGATCGTCCTCGCTGCTTTACTACAAGTATTCATGGAGTCATCGTATCCGTTCTTAATGGGGATCTCGATGTTCGGAGCCATTTTCACTTGGTTCATGGTCTTCGTCTCCCACTTGTTCTTCCGTAAGAAATGGACTGGGCGAAAACTTCCTGTCCGCATGATGGGGTATCCGTTCCTCCCATTGCTCGGAGCAGTCTTACTCCTCAGCCTAATGATCACGACATGGTTCACGGACTTCAATATTTTGCTGAAGTTCGGCATCCCGTGGTTAATCGGCTTGACGATCATCTACTACGTGCGTGAACAAATGCGTAAGAAACAAAATCATTCAAGCGATATCGAACAAGCCAACTAACAAGCATCCCTTCGCGACAGCGGAGGGATTTTTTGTACGCACGAAAGCCCCTTTCGCAATCGAAAGGGGCTTTCTGTATGAGGCATCAGAAGAACTGACGCGGGTTGACTGTGCTACCTGCGCTCGTTGCCGAGTATGAGTAGCCGCCTTTATGAATCTCAAAGTGCAAGTGCGGACCTGACGAGTTCCCTGTGTTTCCAAGTGTCCCGATGTTCGACCCTTGTGTCACACGCTGTCCTGAGCTGACAGATACCGAGTTCATATGGGCATAAACTGTCGTCCAAACTTGACCGTTGATGACGTGCGCGATCATGACGTGGTTCCCGTATGCGCCACCCCAACCTGCACGAATGACCGTACCTGTCGCAGATGCACGAATCGGTGTCCCTGTTGGACCCGCGATGTCTACACCGTTATGGAACGTGTAGCCATACGCACCGCTCGCCGGACCCCATCCTTGTGAGTAGCGTCCTGAAGCCGGTTGAATGAACATCGAGCTAGATGGTGCTGGTGTCGACGTCGTCGGTGCCGGTTTTGGCGCTGGTGCTGGTGCTGGCTTCGGTGCCGGCGCCGGTTTTGGTTCAGGTTTTGGTGCTGGTGCTGATGAAGCCGTGTTGTTTGAAGACGACGAAGACGGGGTATTCGTCTTATTGTCCTGCTTTTGTTGTGCAGCTTGCTTCTGTTGTGCAGCTTCACGAGCCGCTTCCGCTTCTCGTGCTGCCTCTGCCTTACGAGCTGCTTCAGCTTGACGTGCAGCTTCTGCTTGGCGTGCTTCTTCTGCTTTACGTGCCGCCTCTTGACGAGCTGCTTCTTCAGCACGACGACGAGCTTCCTCTTCCTCACGACGTTGTGCTTCGATTTCAGCCGCAATCGCCTGTTCTTGTGCGACTAACGTCGCTTCAATCTCTTGAAGATCGAAAATTTGCGATTCGAACTTAATGTTCTTCTCTTCAAGCTCTTTGATGCGTTTTTCACGTTGCTTCATCTTCTTCTCAAGCTCGGCTTGACGAACTTCGAGTGCTTTTTGCTGTTCGAGAAGTGAAGCGCGTTCTGCTTTCAAGTCAGCCTGTGCTTCTTTCAACGACTTTTGTGTCGCTTCATAGTCATCGAACAATTCTTGGTCACTTCGCTGGATTGTTCCAGCCGTAATCATACGCGTGACGAGGTCAGAGAGATTTTTTGAACCGAAGATGAATTCAGCCCAGTTGATCGATCCGCCACCGTTCTTTTGCATCGTGGCCATCCGTTCTTTCATCATTGCTTCTTGTGCCTTCATTTTTTCTTGGTAATCTTTAATGTCGGCTTCAAGATCCTCGATTTTCATCTCGGTACGCTTGATTTCTTGGCGCTTCATCGCGACATCATTGATGATGTCTTGCAATTGTGCGTCCATTTTATTGACCTCTGCCTGAACTTTTGAAATCTCTTCTTTGTTCACTTCAATCTTTGAAGACGTGTCGGCTTGGTCTTTTTTCACGCTATTGCGTTTTTCTTGTACTTTTTGTTGTTCTTCTTGCTTTTCTTTAATCGAAGTCGATGCATCGGCAACTGTATGTGTGCTGATGAGCATCACACCAAGCGTCAGCGTCGAGACTGTGCGTTTCCAATTCATGAATGGGGTACATCCTTTCTTAAATAACAAACGTGGGTACCTACTACACTACATATTTTTAAAGCCGTTTCAGTATGTAACAAAAACGATCATTTAGTTAAGTTTCAACACGACTAATTATATCTAACTGTTAGATATTTTCCTGTTAAAGTTATATTTCAATTTTATTACGCATGAACAGGCGCACAGGCAACGAAATCGTCTAACTTATTATTTATCAATACCTTTTTAAATCGTTCGATTTGACATCTTCCTGTAATGTTTTATGTAAATAGAGAACGCTTTACCCTATTTTCAAATAGTAATCTGATTACATCTTTTTAAGGTTTCCAATTGATGGAATGACCCCTCAAAAAAATCCACGCCCTTGCCTCATGTACACATGAGCAAAGACATGGATGTCGATTTGATCGGCCTTCTGTTATAACTTTGTTGCGCCAACAATCACAAAGATCCAAGCGGCGATGAATAACACGCCACCAATCGGAGTCACGGCTCCGAGTTTTGTGATCCCCGTCAAAGCCATGACGTACAAGCTTCCCGAGAAAAAGATGATTCCGGCAAACATGAGCCATCCGGCAATGTTAAATTGGCTGATGCTCACACGCATGAGCAGTGTCGCAATCCCAATGATCCCGAGTGCGTGAATCATATGATAAAGCACCCCGGTCTGCCAGTTCGCCAACATATTCGGTGACAGTCTCTCTTTTAAGGCATGGGCACCGAACGCACCGAGTGCCACGCCGAGTGCCATCAATCCGGCACCAATCATTAATAAGATTTTCATTTCCGTTCCCCCTTATCTGACTTTACGTGCTGGTAAATTCCACTTCCGATAGTAGGATATCACTCGAAGTGTCGCTACGACAATTAATAGTGCATAGACGGCAAGGCCACCTTCGAGCTTGAAGTAATACGTGATGACCGCGATGAGAATCGCCCAAATCGCGTACACTTCCGATTGTAAGACGAGCGGTTTACGCCCGGCCAGTAAGTCGCGGACCACACCACCCCCGACACCTGTCAGGACAGCCGCCGCAATCGCTGCCGATAATGGCAAATCTAGCTTGATGGCGACTTGTGCTCCTTGGAAGGCGAAGGCGACCAAACCGATGGCATCGACAATGACCCCCCAGCGTTCCCAATGTGGCAATACGACACTCGGTAGCAGGAAGATGAGGAGTGCGACAAGAAAACATAAAATAAATAAATCATTCTGTTGCCAAATCAAACTGACGGGGTTTCCTAATAGGACGTTTCGAATCGCACCGCCCCCAAAGGCAGTGATAAACGCGAGTAGCCACACCCCAAAAATATCGTATTTTTCATCCATCGCAATGATGGCTCCGCTCGCCGCGAACGCTATCGTTCCGACGACGTTGAGCAATTCCCACTCCATGAACATCCCTTGCCCTTTCTTCAACGCATTGTATGGTAAAGTATAGTTACAAAAAATCAGGTCAGTCGAGCGACTGTCGTAAAGGATGTCGGTATTACTATGAAACGTATCGCTTTGTTCCGTATATGGATTATCGTCACCATGTTCGCCCGATTCATCATTCGGCTATACGCCTTTTCACGTAAACAACAACAAGGCGTCGCCACGACAGAAGAATATGAAGCACTCATGCTCAAGCTCGCGCGTGAGTATAAACGAAATGCGTTAAGACTCGAAGGCTTATTAATCAAGCTCGGACAATTTCTATCCATTCGTGCGGATTTATTGCCACCGGCCGTCCTGAATGAGCTCTCTGAACTCGTCGACCGTGTCCCGACATCGGGTTGGGAGAAGTCGCGCGCGATTCTAGAGGCTGAATGGGGCGTTCCTTACTCGCAAGTCGTCAAAGACGTCGGAATCGATGCCGTCGCCTCCGCCTCGATCGGGGAAGTATACGGCGCCACATTGCTCGAAAACGGGAAACGGGTCGCCATCAAAATTCAACGTCCGAATATCGAAAAAATTATTCGTACGGACTTCCGTGCTATGCGAATTGTCACGTCGATGTTGAAGCGGACATCCCTCGCTAAATCGACCGACTTAGATAGCTTATATCGCCAAATGATTTTTGTCATCGGGGATGAACTAAATTTTCAAACCGAATTAAAAAATGCTCTCTATTTTAAAGCAAAATATGCTGATAATCCGGACGTTTATATCCCGGATTATCACGAGCATCTCTGTACGAACCGTGTCTTGACGATGGACTGGGTCGATGCACGACGCATCACCGACCTCGCCTTCTTGAAAGAAAATGACATTGATCGCTCCGCACTAGCCGAACGGTTGTTCACGCTCGCCGCCGAACAGTTGTTGTTCGGTGGACAGTTCCATGCCGACCCACACCCCGGAAACGTCCAAATCCGGGCAGACGGCACCATCATCTTACTCGACTTCGGTATGGTCGGACAGACGACGGCACATGACATGGCGACGATTCGAAACATTCTACAGGCGTTCATCTCGCTCGACTATGACAGTATCGTCGATGGACTCGAAGATTTACGATTCCTGTTACCGACGGCGAACAAACAAAACATTCGCCAAGCACTCGAAAAGGCCGTGACGTTTTATTTGGAGACCGATATCGATACGGTCGATACAAGGTTGATCGAGAAAGTATTACAGGATATTCAGTTGCTCGTCAAAAACGAACCGATTCAACTCCCGGCGGAATTTGCCTTCTTTGGGCGGGCCGCGTCGACCTTGCTCGGCATCCTGCAAATCCTCGACCCGAAAATCGACCTGTTCACACTCGGTAAACCGATTGTCATCGAATGGCTCGAGGAAGACGGGACAACGCTTCAAAACCGATATGTGAAGACCGGAATCAATTATGCGAAGAAATTATTGAACGTCCCGCCGCTTCTCGACAATTACTTAAAAGAACCGACGCGAAAACGCCTGTCGGAGCAAGCGATGTTCCAACGCAACTTGGAATCAAAAGAACTGTTGCACCGCCAGACGTTCAATGCCATCGTCATCTTGCTCGGGTTGCTCGTCGGACTACTCGGCTATATTCGACCAGATGAATGGCTGTTCTGGTCGGGCGGCGTCGTCTCCGTACTGGCTTACTTCAATTGGAGACGCCTCGGACGAAAAATTCGTCACTTGGCACGTCAGGATTTTCGAGTTTGAGCGAACCGTCACTCTCAGGAGTGGCGGTTTTTTGTCGCATCCACTCGGCAATATAAGCACCGACGTCACGCATCATGCGAGGTGTCGTCCAGCCCATCGTCGATACTTGGATGACGTTCGCCCGCTTCAAATATTCACTCTCATATTGCACGAGATAACCTTGATACGACAACTGTCGACCGAGCTCGATTGAAGACTGTCCGAATGGGACCGGGATCGTGATGATACCGGGTGACTGGGCAGGATTCAGCTCGATCTGTAATCCGTTCTCACGGAGTGAGTTGATCAGGACGATCATCTTCTCTTCGTGCGACGCGACTTCCGCTTCCATCAGTTCATCCAATGCAATCGCCATCGCCGAAAGGAGCGGTTCGGATTGGGTGAAAGCAATCGGTTGATAGAGGGATAAGTCTAAGTAGCGAGGCACGTCTCGTAACGCTTCTGCTCGCCCTCTCATGGCAACGAACGCGAGACCTGGGGCGTTCCGTAGCGCCTTTCCTGAGGAGAAGGTCACAAAATCAGCAAAGGAATAGTCATAGACGAGTGTCCCAACAGCACTAATCGCATCGACGGCAACGACACCTTGCCACGCATGAAGTGGGGTGAGATCGATTAAAATTCCTAAGGATGTCTCACAATGCACCGTCCACACCCAGTCTGGTTTAATGCGTTCAAGTTCAGAAACATCCCACTTCCCTTTCCGGTCCGCTTGAATGACGTCAAACGAGAGACCAGCGCGGGATGCATGATCCATAAGACGTTCTCCGAATTCACCGGCGCATAAAATGACACCGTGTCCACTCAAGCGTGAAGCGACCGCATCATTGGCAACCGTGCCGCTTCCTAAGAGCGTATAGACGTAAGGAAGTCCGACTCGTTGCGTCAATTGTTGCTGAATGGATTTGAGCATGCGGCTCGTCTCGTTTGAACGGTGTGGGAGCGGCTGTCTCGAGAGTCTCGCCCTTACACGCTCCGAGCATTCGACAGGACCTGCAAGCAAACTCTTTGGCCGAAGCGTCGATGCTGACTTTGATTCATAAAATGCTGAACGCGTTAACACCATCGGCACATATCGCGCTTCTTCAGGACCGATTGGATCCGCAAATGGGACAAATCCGAATCGGTGATAGAGCACTTGTTCACGCGTCGTTCCGCTGATGACGATACCGTCGACTTCACGTTCTGTCGCATCTCCAATGACTGCTCGCATCAATCCGGCGAACGTACGATTGCGCCGATACGCTTTCTTCACAGCAAGCAGACGAATCTCGAGCCAATCCCCGTCAGGAACACACACCCCTTTTTGTTCTAACGAAAAAGGTCGTTCGCCACGTAGCGCGCACATTGCAACCACTTCACCGCCCGCTTCCCCAATCCAATATGTATTCTCTTCATGAAACTTGTCGACGAGTCGACGTTCTAGATTCGGCGGATGTTGCGGAATCTCTTCGACGAACGTTTCATAATTTAATCGATGAATGGCGTCAAAATCAGATGAACCGGCTTTTCGATAAACAATCATGCTTTCCCCTCCTTCACATGATGATAGACAATCACGATGGCAATGAGCGTGGCCCAGATGATATTTCCGATACTTCCAAGTGCAGCCAACGGAAGTAGGACGAGCATGATGAGGCCGGTCTCACGTGAATTACCCGTCACTTTAATCAAAAGTAATAGAATCAAGAGACCACCGATAAACCACCACGGGTCGTATGCCCATATGATTCCAGAAAAAACGGCATATCCCTTCCCGCCTGCGCGGATTCGCCAAAACGGATAAATATGACCGAGCGTGAGCGCTAGTGCCGTCTGCCAAAAATACGGTCCGCTCACCTGTAGGACAAGTATCGTCTTCAGCACGTCAAATCCATATACGATCAAAAACGCCTTCACCCCTCCGATGCGATGCGCATTGCGGGCACCGGTATTGTTTGAACCAGATGTCGCTAAATCATGACCACTTAACAACCCATAAAGTCTTCCCCCGAGCAAACTCCCGACTAGATAGCCGACGATGATGATCCACATAGTATCCCCTCATTTTTTGGAAATTTGTGTGCGTTTCAGAAAAACGGGTATCCTCTAATTAACTGTGCACTTTTTGGAAAGGGGAAATCAAGATGCGAGAAGAGAAAAACTTCATTAACGGGGAATGGACAGAGACGGAACATACAATCGAGGTACGCAACCCGGCCACCGGAAATGTGATGGCCGTTGTGACGAAAAGTGATACCGCCGAAGCGACACAAGCTGTCGATGCGGCGCATGAAGCGCTTCAGGAATGGCAACAAAAGACCGCGGACGAACGAGGGGCGCTACTCAATGAGTGGCATCGTTTGATCGCAGAACATACAGAAGAACTTGCCCGGACGATGGTCGAGGAACAAGGAAAGCCACTGAAAGAAGCCATCGGTGAAATCAACTATGCGAACGGCTTTATCGACTGGTATGCGGCAGAAGGACGACGCGTGTATGGAGAGACGATTCCCGCCTCTTCGAACAAGAAGCGAATCTTCGCCATCAAGCAACCGGTCGGCGTCATCGCCGCCATCACACCTTGGAACTTCCCGGCTGCCATGATCACGCGGAAAGTCGCACCGGCACTCGCCGCAGGCTGTACGGTCGTCATGAAACCCGCATCGGCGACCCCATTGACCGCAATCGAATTAATCAAATTAGCCGAAAAGGCGGGATTCCCTAAAGGAGTCATCAATCTCGTGACAGGGCAAGCATCTGATATCGTCAAAGCGTGGCAACAAGACAAGCGGGTGCGAAAATTGACGTTCACCGGGTCGACAGAAGTCGGAAAGATGCTCATGCGTGACGCTGCGGACACGATGAAAAAGATTTCCCTTGAGCTCGGAGGGCACGCCCCGCTCATCGTCACGGCCAAAGCTGACTTAGATAAAGCCGTCCCGCAAGCGGTCGCCACGAAGTTCCGTAATGGCGGACAGACGTGCGTCTGTGCGAACCGGATCTATGTCGAACGTGCCGTCGTCGATGAATTCTCGGAGCGTTTCATCAAAGAGGTCGAAGCGCTGAAAGTCGGGAACGGTCTAGAGGAAGGTGTCGACATCGGTCCGCTCATCGACGACGATGCGCTCAGTAAAGTCGAAAAGCATATCGAGGACGCTCAAATTCGCGGTGGTGAAGTATACGGTGGTGAAGTATTAGACGGTTTATTCATTCGTCCGGCAGTCATCCGTTACGCGAATGAAGACATGCTCTGCATGAATGAAGAGACATTTGGTCCGGTTGCTCCAATCGCGACATTCGATTCACTCGAAGAAGTAATCAAACGAGCAAATAATACACCGTTCGGCTTAGCCGCTTATCTATTCACGCAAGACATCAACGAAGCCGTCTATTTAGCAGAGTCGTTAGAGTATGGAATCGTTGGTGTGAATGATGGTCTTCCGTCAACTCCTCAAGCGCCGTTCGGTGGATGGAAAGAAAGTGGACTCGGGCGTGAAGGTGGTCACCACGGCATCGAAGAATTTTTAGAAGTCAAATACATCTCACTCGGGTTGTAAGTATAGGCATACAAAAAGGCTTGTCGCATGTGCGACAAGCTTTTTCTTATCGGTTGACCCATTCGACTAAATCGTTCGGCGATTTGATGACGTGATCCGCAAGCGCCCACTCTTCTTCATTTCCAAATCCGAACCCTGTCAAAACGACTGGGAAATCATGTGCCCGTGCTGCCTCGACATCCGATTTGCGATCGCCGACCATAATATAGTCTGCCTCACCGTGACGGACACGGTGCGCTGTCAGAATATCCGCTTTCTTTTCGCCACTGACAGACTCCAAGCATTCCGGTGCCGTCATGTAGGAGCGAATCTGTTGCGTATCTAAAATCAAGTTCATGTAATGGACGCCGCAGTTGCTCGCCGTCGTCAACGTGTGACCTTGTTCGTGAAGCGTCTCCAACATGTCACGAATGCCATCGAATAGGACGTTTTGTCCTTCCATCGTCTTCTCGAGCGTCGTGTGACGCAATCTCCGAATGAGACGAATTTCTTCGAGCGTCGCTTCCGGGATGACATGCTCCCAAAACGCGTTACCTGCCAAGCCATATCCTGAACGGACCGCCTCTTCACTCGGTTTCGGAAGGTGAGGAAGTTCCTCGAGCGCCTCATGAATCGCCTGCGTCATCGGTCTAGTCGTATCTACTAACGTGCCATCGATATCAAATAAAATCACTGCCATTGGATGAATCTCCTCTCTTTCAATTGCTTCCCTTACCGTAGCAGAATCCCCGAAAATGCAAAAGAGAAAACGTGGTGACAAAAAAACGACTGAACCGATTCGTTCAGTCGCAATCTATTATCCACGCCAGAAGTTCATTCCGCCTTTTACAGAATAGACATCGGTATATCCGGCACTCTTGAGCATCGCAGCAGCGCGTTGGCTACGCATGCCACTTTGACAGATCACGTAGACAGGACGCTCCTTTTCTTTCGGATATTTCGCTTGTGCGTTCCCGAAACCAGAAAGTGGGACGTTTTTCGCTTGTTTAATGTGTCCCCCGCGGTATTCATGCGGTTCACGTACATCCAACAATTGAATGTTCCGCTCTTCTGCGATTCTACGCTTCAAGTCATCCGTTGAGACCGTTTTCACATTGTTTCGGCGACTCCACCAAACATACACGATTCCAATGACGACCGCCACAAAAAGAAAATCCAACATATTCACGCCTCCATTTGCTTTTCATTTCTTATATTTATTATACCCCCTATGGTATTTAAGTCAATGAATGTGAATCCACAAAAAAACCACATGTGTATCACATGTGGTTCAAAAATCGAGCAATGAATCGGATTTCGGTTGTTCGTCTTCTTCCATGGGAATCCCGAGGAAAGCGGCCATCTGACGATCAAGCGGAGGTTTTCCCTCACTCGCCGGTGTCGTCATTTGTGGCGCGCTGACAGGTTTCCCTTCAGACGTCTCCGCTAGCAGTAGTTCGCAAAAGCCCATCAACTTGGCCAAATGACGCTTTTGTACTTCGCCCGTCGACGACTCAATTTGTGTCATCACCTGACGCATCTGGGCGATGACTTGTTGTTCTGTAATCATGATCCTTACACATCCTTTACGCTTCCATTGTGCAGGATTTCCCCTTCGATTCGCAAGTGTCCTCAACGATTCCTTGACTCGACCCAATTTAAAAAGGCGTCATAATCAAAACGAACTTGATTTGCATAAAAATCAGCCCATCTCGATAACTGTCGAATAAACAGGGACGGAGAGTCCCCGATGGCCGCCGTAATTCGTTCACTCGCCGTATAATCTAGCACGTTAGACGTTGCATCGGCCCGTGCGTGAATTTTCGCTGTGATTTGTGCTTGCACCTTCAACGTCTCAATGAGTGACGTCTCGTCTTTCATATGCTTTGCCTTCACTTTTCGTTTGTACGGCGAACGCTGCCTGACATAGTACTCTTTCCCATCAATCGTCAAATAACCGAGATAAGGGTCACGACTATGAACCATTGCCCGCTGCGCGGCAACGACACGCGCCCCTTGGTGTGACAATCCATTCTCAAATAGCGGATGCGTCGGCAGAAACAGCGATGGGACAGCCGACTGTGCCTGTTTCATCTCTAAAATGACATCTTCATCGTGCTCTTGATCGGCCCCTTCAATCAAAATGTAATAACGCTCTAGACCGATGGAGGCCGTACCGCTTTGTAGCTTGATGGCGATATCTTTGATTTCATAATGATCGGCGTGATGTCGATGCTCATCCGACAAGGAAGATAAATAATCTCCCCAGCCCGCCTCGATTTTGTCTCGTACTTCAGGCGAAACGGCAAGCAAATCGTCACTTGTTGAAAAATAACGTTCCTCGTCCCGTACTTCCGTTCGTTCGGACATAAATTCGTCTTTCTTCTTCTCCGCTTTTTTTATGACTTTCTTCACGGCTTTACACGTATTCTCTTTTGTAAATTGAATATGTTCACTTTTCCCTTTCGCATGCTTCTCAATCGCCTCCGCATACGAGCGTGCAAATGCCTCAATGGCTGCTTTACCGTCAAACCCCGATTCAGCCGCGAACAAATCGACAGAGACCGCCATCCGCAACAAGTCGAACAGATAGGAACCGATATACGCCTCGTCAAAGTCGTTTACGTCATAAATGATCGTACCAGCCCCGTCCTCGAACACACCGAAATTTTCAAAGTGCAAGTCTCCTTGAATGAATGTCGGATGGTCGGGACCTGTGTCAAAGGCGATGGGAACTTTCGCAAAGTCGTAATAGAACAAGTGTGAGCTCCCTCGAAAGAACGAGAACGGGCTCGAACTCATTTTGGCGTACTTCTCTTGTCTCGCTTCTTCCGAAAGATGTCGAATCGACTGGTCGTAAAAATCAAGGACGGTCCCAATCGTTTCGCACCGAATTTGTTGTTTGACGGCTGTGAACATACGACTCTCCCCTTCACTTGTTGAATAAGTGTTTATATTCCCCGTACCCAGCTTCTTCAAGCTCTTCTACAGGAATGAATCGGAGAGCGGCCGAGTTGATGCAATAGCGTAAACCACCGAGTTCTTTCGGTCCATCATCAAAGACGTGACCGAGGTGACTGTCACCTTGTTTTGAACGGACTTCCGTCCGTACCATGTGGTGCGTCGTGTCCATGTTCAAGTCGACTCGTTTCTCTTCGATTGGACGTGAGAAGCTCGGCCATCCACAGTTTGACTGGAACTTATCGTGAGATGTGAACAGTGGTGTCCCATCGACGATGTCGACGTACAATCCTTCACGTTCTTCGTCCCAGTATTCATTTTTAAACGGCGGCTCTGTTCCGTTTTCTTGCGTGACTTTATATTGCATCGGCGTCAAACGTTCACGGAGTGCCTGTTGCTTCTTCCGATCACTCCAAGCTTCTTTAATGAATTTCGCACGACCAGACCCGACCCGGTACATCTCGTAGCGGAACGGATTCTTTTTATAGTAGTCCTGATGGTAATCTTCCGCTTCCCAGAACGTTTTCGCAGGGCGAATGTCGACTTCAATCGGTCGGTCAAACCGTCCTGAGTCTTCCACTTCTTGTTTCGAGCGCTCAGCTGCGTCCCGTTGTTCTTCTGAATGATAGAAGATGGCCGGACGATACGATTCGCCTCGGTCATTGAATTGTCCTCCACCGTCTGTCGGGTCGATTTGACGCCAATAGATGCGGAGCAACTCCTCATACGAGATGACCTCAGGATCGAACGTGATCTCAACCGCCTCTAAATGCCCCGTCGTCTCTGAACAAACTTGTTGATACGTCGGATTGTCGACGTGTCCACCCGTGTATCCGGAAATGACACGTTCGACCCCCTCATATTTATGAAACGGTTTGACCATGCACCAAAAACAGCCTCCCGCAAATGTAGCTTTTGCCATAAAAAATCCCTCCTTACTTTGTAGTGTACCCAAAAAAGTCGCAAGACAACAAAAAACGAGAACCACAAAATGTGTTCTCGTTTTAGTCTTCTTCGACTTGGTTCACATGACGCATCACTAAAAATAAGATGACTCCTACAATCGCAGCCCCTAAAAGCGTCAACACCATGTTATCTCTAGCCGATAAAGTATAAAAGATCGCTAATCCAATCAAAATGAGCGCAATCGGAATAAACGCTCGTTTAAAATGATCCCAGTAACGCACGGACAGTCCTCCTTTTCTCTTATCATACCAAACTTTCGATTTTCGATAACGAAAGTTCTAAAAGTTGAAACATGTCTGTTAAACCGAAAAGGGATGATTGGGGTTGCGCTTGAATTCTAACCAAAAGTACTTCTCATTTCGTTCGCAGGTTAATCCTACCTGTTTTCGACAAGATGATTTATACTATAACTAAATATTTCCATACAGGATAAGGGGGAGCTTCGATGCTCACAATCGTCAATGCATTCTTTATCAATCTGTGTATCTTGTTCACGCTCTTCACGATTTCCTTTTTACCGTTCCGTAATCGCCCTCGTCTGACACCACAGTCTCCTCTCAAGGGAAGGATCTTACTTGGGGTACAGACCGGATTGATTGCCATCCTCCTTTTAGTGAATGCCTTACCGCTCGAGGGGATACTCATCGACCTACGTAATATTCCCGTTTTGCTTGCCGTTCTGTTCGGGGGATGGGTGAGTGGTGCTGTCGCAGGTATCATATTATTAATCGGTCGTTCCCTAGTTTTGTTCTTTACAGACGGTAGCATGCTCGGTCTCTATCTAGCCATCGCCACAATAGTTACGTTAGTCGTCTTAACAGGTCTTTTACGGAAACGCATGGATAATACTCGGCCAACTTTGCTCGTGTTCACTACAATCAGCATTGCCATCTTTGGAGCAGCGATTTATGCTGCGCTTCCACTAAACTTGTTCTATCCCGTCTTAATCGTCTACACGTTAATGTCTTATGGTGGAGCTTGTGCCGCCTATCGGTTATTGCTCGAATTACGCCGTCACTTTGAGAACGTCCAACATCAACAACAGCTTGCGCGCACTGATGCGCTCACCGGAATTGCCAACCGTCGTTTATTGAATGAAGCGATGGCTAACTTGACGGTCGAGGCAGAAGAATATGCGTTAATCTTAGTCGATATTGATCACTTC
This sequence comes from Exiguobacterium sp. USCH10, assembly GCF_037619445.1. Classification (GTDB taxonomy): domain Bacteria; phylum Bacillota; class Bacilli; order Exiguobacteriales; family Exiguobacteriaceae; genus Exiguobacterium; species Exiguobacterium aestuarii_A. The sequence goes on from NZ_JAQPZO010000003.1 coordinate 161,908, forward strand.
AAGCGGGTGAATGACACGTACGGGCACGACGTCGGCGATGACGTGTTACGTGAACTCGGTATGCTTCTCGTCAACGAAAGTGAAGAGCGGCATTTGGTCGGTCGCTTCGGTGGAGAAGAATTTTTAATCGTCATGCCTCACGCTACGCGGGATGAAGTGTCTCGTCTCGCAGAATCTATCCGAGAAAAGGTTTCGTCGTTTCCATTTGAAACGAGCGCAGGTACGCTACACATCACCGTTTCGCTGGGAGCCTGCCATTCGAACGATATTGAAATCGATAGTGTGTTGAAGCACGCAGACGAAGCGTTATATCACGCAAAAGAGTCTGGACGAAATCGATTCATCCTCGCTTCTTAAAGGATTGAACACTTCACACTTGAGCATGTTTTCTCGCTTTACTTTCTCGAAACGAATCGTTAAACTAGGCTAGACTTTGGTTCAGATTGGTACATCAGGATTTATTCAGAAAAGGGGAAACATCGTTCATGTCAGTTTTGTTATCTTTGTTTGGAATTATGTTTATCAGCTCGTTCGCGATTGACTATAAACGTGGGAAGACGCTTCAACAATCGGCACTCGGGGGAATTCGTTCGATTCAACAAAACTTATGGATTTTCTTCCGTACGTCGCTCTCGATGATGATCGTCATCGGCCCACTCTTACTCATTTCAGGACTCGTGTTCTCAGATTTAGTGGCATTTAACACCGTCCCATCTTTCTTGATTGCCGTACTTAGTATCGGTTTTGCTGAACGGATTATCGGAATGACCGTCGCACCACTAATCCGTACGTTTTGGCATCAGCGGGGTCGTCTCATGCCACTTTATTTAGACGCTGCTCTTTACGTATTCTTGCTATCGATTCTCGTCTTAGAGTTTTTGATGAACATTCCTGGGATCGACCTCCAATCACCGTTCATCGCGCTATTTTACGCGTTCGCGCTCTTCTTCACGAGATACTTGTTCAGTCTCATTCGATTCACGGTTCAAAAAGGAGTCCCCTCGAACTGATTCGAGACCCCATCCATACGTGTTAGCACGTATGGATATTTTTTTCGTTATTCTCGTTGACAATGAGAATCGTTATCAACTATACTCTAGATGTAGCTTCCTAAAAGCTTGACGTGCACGTTCCCCAAACACATCACGTCACGTGGATTCCCCTCCACGACACTCTTTTTGAAAGCATTGCTGCGACAACCCCCATTTGTTGCACCCATATTTGCCAAAAACAAGACGAGCAGCCCACCGACGGGGCTGCTCGTCTTTTTGTTATGCGAACACTTCTTGTTCGATTTGTTTCAATTCGTAGAACATACCACATTTCATCATCAATTCTTCATATGATCCAATTTCAACGATTCGTCCGGCTTCCATCACGATGATTTGGTCGAAGGCTTCGAGTCCCGTCAAGCGGTGACTAACAAGGATGAGCGTCCCTGCCCCGGCCTGATTCACTAGTTCAGAAAAGACGTGCGCTTCCGTCCCAGCATCAAGCGCTGAAGTAGGCTCATCGAGCAACCAGATCAGTCCGTTTTTGAGAAGGGCTCGTGCAATCGCTAACCGTTGACGTTCTCCACCTGACAAGTTCGCCCCTTTTTCAAGGACCGGCTCATCGAGTGAAAACGATAAACGGACACGTTCGAGCGCCACAAGCATCTCCTCATCGGTAAAGTCACCGGCTAGTGCCAGGTTCTCCCGTACGGTCCCGTAAAAGAAGTGATTGTCTTGCAAGACGACACTCGCATGTTGCCAGATCGAAGTCTGTTTCATGTCATTCAAGTTGTCTTGATCGAGTCGGATCGTCCCGTCTTCTGTCCGGACAAATGCCAACAACAGTTGGAGCAACGTCGACTTCCCGGAGCCGCTCGGTCCGACGATGACCGTCTTAGAACCACTCGGGATGTGTAACGACACATCGTCAATCACGTCCCGATACGTATCCGGATAGCGATAGCGAACATGCTCAAATGAGATGGATGGCGATGCCGTGAACGTCACATCCTGACGTTTCGCTTCGAGCGCCTCAATCGTTTCGCTCGGCTCCATCACTTCAAACAATCGATCAGCGGCTTGTTTGCTGTCTGCAAAGTGTCCCGGGAATACAGCCATCGGTGTCGTGTTCTCAAACGCTGTGAGCGACATCATGATAAGCATCGCCAAGAAGAGCCCGTTCAAATCTCCATCTACGACTTGATAGGCACCGATTGCCAAGACGCCCCATGAAACGAGTAAAGAGGCGGCGACGACGAGCGCGGAGTTGAAAAATTGGTTCGTCGTATCTTTCCGCTCCGCTTCCATGTAGCGTTCGCTACGCGCATAGACGGCTTGCTTCGTACGAGCGAGTTGATGATGTAGTTTTAAATCTCGATATCCGTACATCATCTCGGTCAACTGAATCGATACATCCCCGCGCAATGCACGAATCGTCTCGTCATGACGAGCGCGAATTCGAGCAAATCCGAGTGGGATCAAAAATCCAGTGACGAGCACACCGAGTAAGATCCATAGACTGACCGCGAACGAGAAGAACGTCACAAAGAAGATCGTACTCAAGAACACGAGCACGAGTATGATCGGTGGATAGAATACGCGGAGAAAATAGTTTTGCAGACTCTCGACATCTCCGACGACGCGTGCAAGCAAATCCCCACTCCGATATTTCGCAAAAATCGAGGGGACGAGTGGTTCAAGTTGTCGATAAAAGCGGACACGTAGCTCGCTTAATATCGTAAACGTCGCCCGGTGTGACGCGAGGCGCTCCCGATAACGACTTCCTGCCCGAATGACCCCGAACAGTTTGATGAGAACGACGGGTACCATGAGCGCATACAAAGGTGGGACGAGCCCCGCCCGTGAGACGAGGTATCCGCTTGCTGCAAACAGGGCGACCGCCGCAATCCCGGCTGCATATCCAAAGAAGATGGAGAGAAGGATATCTCTCTTCTCGCGCATCATCCATTTTGTAATCGTCCAAAGCGAGTTCATCGGCTCACCCCTTTCTGAAGCGCAAACAGTTCCGCATACTCCGGGACGGCGAGCAACGCGTCATGTGTTCCTTCGGCAATCCGTTGCCCGTCCTGCATAAACCAGATGGTATCCGCCTCTTTGATTGTATGCAGGCGATGAGCCACCGTGATCAACGTTGCCTCTTTCGACAACTCAGCAATCGAACGTCTCACAATCTGTTCGGTCTTCAAATCGAGACCGGTCGTCGGCTCATCGAATAAGAGGATACCAGGTCGTTTAAAGAAGGCACGGGCGAGTGCGAGACGTTGTCGTTCTCCACCCGATAGACCAAATCCACCTTCTCCAAGCTCCGTCCAGATCCCGTTCGGTAATTGATCGATCACCTCAGACAGTCCTGCCGCATCGGCTGCTTCCCGTAACGTGAGCTCATCGGCCTCTTCGCCTAAGGCGATGTTATCGGCAAGTGTGCCGGCGAATAGATAAGGGTTTTGTGAGATATAGGCAATATTTCCGTACCAGGCAGACTCGTCAAACGACTGAAGAGGTTCACCATCCACGAGGACACGTCCCGATTTCACCTGTAGCAGTCCGGAGATGACATTCAGTACTGTCGTCTTCCCGGAACCACTCGCACCGACCAAGGCCAGGTGAGTGCCGGACGGAATCCTACCGCTCAACGGTTTAAGCGCAAAGCGTCCGCCTGCATATTCGAAGGAGACGTCTTCGAGTTCAAGGTTTGGTGTTCGTGAACCAAGTGACTTCGTTCCCCATTCGATGCGGTCATCGGGGGCGTCTAATACCTCAAAGATTCGGTCGGCCGCCCCCATACTTCCACGTCCCGTATGGAAGGCACTTCCTAAATCTTTAATCGCCAAATAATACTCTGGCGCTAACACGAGAATCAAAAAGCCAGAGAAGAACGTGAGGTTTTGCCACACGACCATCTGTAAGGCGACTTCTAACGCGACGACTCCGGTACTGAGCATCGAGATGAACTCGAGCATAAGTCCTGATAAGAACGCCGTCTTCAAAACGACCATCGTCGCATCCCGAAAGTCGAGACTACTCTTCTCAATCGCCTTCGCTTCTTGCTCCGTGCGATTGTAAAGCTTGAGCGTCGTCAATCCTTGTAAGACATCTAAAAACTTACCGGAAAACTGATTCATCTTCTCCATCTGTTCTTCTGATTTTTTCTGAGTCGCAATCCCGATGATGATGAAGAACAGCGGAATGAACGGTGCAGTGACCATCATGATGACTCCTGAAATCCAGTGTTGACTGAAGACGACGACCAAAATGAGGAGCGGGATGATCGACGTTTGGATGACTTGCGGCCAATATTGACTGAAGTAAGCGTCCACCTCGTCAACAGCATCCATGAACACACTGACCTTTTTACCCGATTGTCCTGTCAAAGACGACTCGACCGGACTCGTGGCGTACCGATCCAACAATTGAAGGCGTAACGTCTGTTTCGCCTTTTCGGATAAACTCGCACCGATGCGTCCCGACACGTATCCAAAAAGCGCTCGTGCCAATAAGGCAACGATGAGCCATAGTAAAGCCGGAAGGATGGCTTCGAATGATTCATCCTTTAAAAAGATTCGGTCGACGATGTCGACGATTAAATACGCTTGCGCCAAAATCGATAGTCCAATCATGACCGCGGATAACACGAGTCCGATGATGTGACCCCTTTCGGCGAAAGCAAGGGCTTGCAGTCGTTTCACTGCATTCATCCTTTCTCTATTTACAATTCCATTGCTTTGTGAGATTCATCACTAATTATACAATATGCCACGTTTTGAAGCGAACGCCCCGCTCGTACGAACATGTAAAAGACGCCCTCATCCGAGTGGCGTCAGTCGATGTCTTGTTCAAAATATTCGGGGTGACCGATGACAAGTTGATGGGCGTCGATGCGAAGCACATCTTCTTTTCGAAGCTTCGCTAAAATCGTCGAAACCGTCTCCCGGGACGTACCGGACAGACGAGAAAGTTCGATTGCGGTGAATGGGCACCGGACACGGACACCTTGTTCGTCCGGTTCCCCTAAATCTTCAATCAAGAAATGGAGCGTATTGATGACACGCTCTTTCGCACTCGGCGTGATGATTTCTTGGACACGTCGCTCATGCAAATCAAGAATACGATTCATCTGGCCAATGATATAGAGCAGCATGCTCGACTGCGTGGACACGAACCGCTCAAAGCGATCTGTCGGGATGTAGATGACCTCAATATCCGTCACCGCTTCAGCCGTATGACGATAGTCTTCTCCTGTGAATAAACCGTTGTATGGGAAAAATTGTTTCGGTTTCACGTAATCAGCGTAATGATGGGTCGCATTCTCGTTCATCCGCTCGAGTTTGATATAACCGTTCATCAAGAAATACACACGCTCGCGCGGATCCCCTTCCATGAACAACAGTTGTCCTTTCCGATACGTCCGGCAATAGACGTGCGGAATCAACTGTTCAAGTGCTCGACTTGGACATGTCGCAAACAGCGTCAACTGCCGTAAATCGTCAATCGTCCACATGTGTCGCATGTTCATCCCCTCATTTCTATTCTTCTATCTTCAGTATAGTGGGATTTTTATTGAAAGCGCTTTCTAAATCCGACAGTTTTCTGACATGACAAAAGGGGGTCTCCCTCCCTTTTTAGTCCAACATCAGTTCCAATAGGGCGTCCTGTAAATCACGATCGAGCTCTAACGCATGGAGGTCAAACAACCATGCCTCGAGACGTGTCTTCGTGGTCGCCATCTGATATAAACGATCTTTTAAGTCATAAGCGATTTCAGCGCGATCTAAGAAGCGATAGAGACGGTCGAGTCGATGTGCGTTTTGTGTCACATCGACCGGCAGCGTCACGGTCTGCTCCTGTTTCCATTCACCGAGTGGGATGTGTAACGTCTGCGTCTCCGCATCATAGTCCCCTTCTCCGACGACCCCACGGACTAGAATCGTCAACGTTCGATTCGCCGGGACGAGTGTCAAATCACCTGACGTCTCGATGTGAAGCGTACGCGCTTCCCAGTCGAGCGTGAACGTCGTTTCGAGCGACGCCCCCATCTCATAATCCCGGCTTTCCCCGTCATCTTCGTACATCGTGAACGTATTCGAGGCACCTGGAAAGACGAGTACTTCTAGCTCGCTCGGGTTCCCCGTTTCGTTCGCATGCGGTTCATGCGGCATCATTGGAATGATGGCACCCGCTTTGGCGAAGACCGGTTGCCCTTCGAGTCCACGGAACACACGAATCGACTTGTCGCCTTCATAACGATGTCCTGTAAAGAAATCGAACCATTCCCCTTTCGGCAACCACACGTTCGCCCCCGCGACATGAAGCTGTCGGTCCATCGGTTTGACAATCGGGGAGACGATGAGTTCACTTCCAAAATAAAACTGATTCGGCACCTGATAAGCCGCTTCATCATCGGGATGTTCGATATACATCGGTAACACGAGTGGCAATGCTTCGGCATGGTTCCGATAGTTCATCGTATACAAATAAGGGATGAGCTGATGACGCAGGCGTAAGAATCGCTTCATCGACTGTTCGGCTTCGATTCCGAAACGCCAAGGCTCTTTTCCGTTGAACGTGCTGAACGTCGAGTGGAGACGCATGATTGGACTGAACACTCCGTATGCGACCCAACGCGCCGCGAGCTCATCGTCTTTTTTACCACGATGATGCCCTCCGATGTCATGACTCCACCATCCATAACCAATGTTCGTCGCTGTTGCCGTGAAATACGGCTGGAATGCGAGCGATGCCCACGAGATGATCGTGTCCCCTGAGAAGCCGACCGGGTAACGGTGGCTCCCTGGTCCTGCGTAACGAGAAAAAATGAGGGGGCGTTTGCCGTCACGAGCGATGTCGATGGCGTGATAATGATTCAACATCCATAACGGATCGAGTCCTTCCATCTTCGACGTCGACCCTTGTTGCCAGTCGATCCACCAAAAATCAACGCCGTCTGCTTCATGCGGGTGATGCATCTGTTCGAAATACGCTTGAATGAATCGCTTGTCCGAAAAATCGAAAGGGATTCGGTCACCCGATTCCGGATCGACGCCCATCGCCTCAGCCATCGCCGCATACTGGTCTTCAAACGCACGGACCCCGTCGGCGGGGTGCAGGTTCAACGTCACCATCATCCCTTCGTCTTTTAACCATTTGAGGAATCGCTTCGGTTCAGGGAATAAGTTTTTATTCCACGAATAGCCCGTCCAGCCACTCCCATACTCTTCCGGGATGTCTGTCACGTGCCAGTCCATATCGATGACGCTGACCGAGAACGGGACGTCTTCGGATTTGAAGCGGCGCATCAACGCCTTATACTCTTTTTCGTCGTATCGCCAATAGCGGCTCCACCAGTTTCCGAGCGCTTTACGAGGAAGCATCGGCGTCGGCCCCGTCAACGTGTAAAAGTCTCGAAGTGCCTGTTTATAGTCATGACCATATCCGAAGTAGTAAATGTCATGAATCCCTTTTCGTCTCGGCTCGACGAAGCGGTCATCCGTCATCAAAAACGAGGACGAATCATCAATGATCGCATATCCTTGTTTGGAGAGAATTCCTTCTTCTAATTCCGTCGCCCCGTCCACATGGTCGAGCGTCCGCGCCGTTCCTTTCAGCGTCCGCTCGGGACCGTTGAACATGTAGCGGCTGTAATACGTACTGAAGTTCCCTTTCACGTCCACATAGAGCGTGTTCGGTGCGAACGGTCCTTTCGTATAGTATAAGTGAACGTGTTCCGTGATGATTTGGAGCTCTGCCTCGTCTTCGATCACTCGGAACTGTGGAACGTCAAATTCTCGATTCCACGCCACTTGGGTGGCACGGTCTTCAAAAATCCCGTCTTCTGCATACTCCATCCGAATTAACTGACTCGTCAATACGGTAAAACGATAACAGCTTCCTTGCACGATTGCCTCTTCTCTTGCTTTCGGTCTCATCCACGACTGATATACATGATTTTCTTCGAATAGGCGCATAAACTCGAGCGTTTCCGCTCTCCGTCACTTCCTTCCTGAAATTAGTGCAAACGTTTACACTGAATATGATAGCAATCTCATTTTTGGCATACAACATTCCTTCCCCTTGAATCGGGACAGAAAACAAAAAGTCGCAAACGTTTCACGTTTGCGACACATTCTTATTGTTGGAGGGATGGAGCCAAACGGACGCGTGTTCCGGCATCCCCATAAATGGCAGCTAGCGCCTGGTCGAGTGACGTGATGATGGCGATCCGGTTCGTGCCGGATTCTGCGAACTGTAGTGCCGCTCTTACTTTTGGTAACATGCTACCCGGAGCGAACTGTCCTTCGGCGATATACGTCTCCATCTGTTCCTTTGAGGTCTCTTGGAGCGCCGTCTCATCTGGCTTCCCGAAGTTGACATACACATGTTCGACCGCAGTCAGGATGAGCAATACGTCTGCGTTGACGAGGTCCGCGAGTTTCGCAGCCGCAAAGTCTTTATCGATGACCGCCTCGATTCCGACATACCCTTCAGTCGTCTCCATGACCGGAATACCACCGCCACCGGAAGCGACGACGATATGCCCCGCTTCAACGAGCGTTCGGATGACGGCGTGTTCCGCGATTTTCATCGGGACTGGGCTCGGGACGACACGACGGTATCCACGACCTGCATCTTCTTTGAAGACGTAACCCGTCGTCCGTTCGAGATGAAGTGCCTCTTCTTCCGTATAAAACGGACCGATCGGTTTCGATGGATGATGAAACGCACTATCATTCGGATCGACCACGCTTCGTGTGACGAGCGAAGCCACATCTCGTTCAAGACCGCGCGCACGCAGTGCTTTCGTCAGCGCATTTTCAAACCAGTATCCAATCATTCCTTGCGTCATCGCACCACATACATCAAGGGGCATCGCCGGCGTAGCCGGACTGTCTGATGCGGCTTGTTGTAACATTAAATTTCCGACTTGCGGACCGTTCCCGTGTGTGATGATGACGTCGATCCCTTCTGCAATCAGTGCTGCGAGAGATTCTGCCGTCGCCTCGACCGCTCGCATTTGTGCTTCCGCTGTCGCATCTTTACCTTGTTGAATCGCATTTCCGCCTAGGGCGATGACCACACGTTTTTTCTCCATATCGATACCCCCGATCAGATGACTGAGATATTACCAGATAGTATGCGTACGACTGCGAAAATGGCGAGTGCGGTCAACACTCCTGCGACCAACCATTCCGTTTTGTTGAGTGACTTGATGCCATTTTCACGTTGCGCTTTCATGTAAAGAAGTGTTCCTGGTGCGTATAGAAGGGTCGTGAGCAGTAAATAATCGATTCCTGCCGCATAGATGAGCCACAATCCGTAAATGGAAGCGACCAATCCGATCGTCAAGTCGCGTGTTCTCCGTTCACCGGCGCTATAACCGATTCCATTTTTCGATACCTTCACTTGGTAAAATGCCGAGAACACATACGGGATCAAAATGGCACTGGAAGCGAGGGAGAACGCAAAATTATAGGCAGCATCTGAAATCAAGAAGGTGAAGAGGAAGAGCTGGATCAACCCGTTTGTTAACCAAAGTGCGTTGACAGGTGCCTGATTTTTATTCTCTTTCGTGAACCATTTCGGGAACACGCCGTCTTTTGCAGCAACGAACGGAATCTCCGCCGCGAGAAGCGTCCAACCGAGCCATGCCCCGAGTACAGAAATGACGAGTCCACCGTTGATGAGCATCGCGCCCCAAGGTCCGACTGCCGACTCGAGCAAGTAAGCCATCGCAGGTTGCGAGGCGTTCGCTACGTTTTCCGGTGTCATGAGACCGAGCGACATGACAGAGATGAGCAGATAGATGACGAGTGTACCGAGTAACCCGATGACAGTTGCCTTTCCGACGTCAGAACGCTTCCGAGCACGACCCGAGAGAACGACTGCCCCCTCGACACCGATGAATACCCACAGCGTGACGAGCATCGTCGAGACGACCTGGTCGCGAACACTTCCCCATGAGAAGCCGCCTTGTCCCCAAAAATCGAAGGTGAAGTTTTCGAGATTGAAGAAGAACAACGTAATCGTAATGAATGCAAAAATCGGAACGAGCTTGGCAATCGTGGTGACGATGTTGATCATCGAAGCCTCATGCACCCCACGAAGAATGAGCGTGTGTACGAGCCACAGCATGATGGAGGCTCCGACGATGGAGGCAATATTTTGTCCCCCTTCAAAAATCGGGAAGAAATAGCCGACCGAACTGAACAGCAGTGTGGCATACGCCACGTTTCCGAGCCAGGCAGATAACCAGTATCCCCAGGCCGAGTTGAATCCGACGAACGAACCGAAACCGGCACGGGCATAGCTATAGACACCACCGTCCAAATCAGGGCGACGCATCGTCAAGTTTTGAAAACTGAGACCGAGTGCGATGATCCCGATTCCGGTGATGACCCACCCGATGAGAATGGCACCCGCGTTCGCGCCTTGCGCTAAATCGGCGGCCAAGTTGAAGGCGCCACCGCCAATCATCGATCCGACGACAAGTGCCGTCAACGCTCCGAGACCTAATCGCTTGTCTTGCTTGTCAGGATGTACTCCAGCCGAACCACCTGAGTCATGCTCCAACTTCGTAGACATTCTACTCATCCCTTTCGCTTATTTTGAAACGGGAGGGGAAGTCCCCCTCCCCGTCAACGTTCAAGCCATTCGCGTGTCTCCGTGAGCGTTGCCGCCATTACCGCCTTAATCGTATGCATCCGGTTTTCCGCTTCATCAAATACGAACGAGTGACGACTGCGGAACACCTCATCAGTCACTTCCATTTCCGTCAATCCGTACTGTTCATGAATCACCCGACCGACCTCTGTCTCTAAGTCGTGGAAGGCAGGGAGGCAGTGTAAAAACATGATGTCCGGGTTGCCGCTCTTTTGAAGCATATCCATGTTCACTTGATATGGTCGCAACAGTTCGATCCGTTCTGCGAAAGCCGCCTCTTCGCCCATCGACACCCATACATCCGTGTAGACGACGTCTGCCTTGTCCATCGCTTCTTCAATGCTCTCCGTCAACGTGATGACGGCGCCTGTTTCAGCAGCAACCGATTTCGCATAATTGACGATTTCGTCAGATGGCCAAAGTGATTTCGGTGCGCAAATCCGCATATCCATCCCTACTTTTGCGCCACCGATCAATAGCGTGTTCCCCATGTTGTTCCGGCCGTCGCCGACGTACACGAATTTGATTCCGGCCAATTCTCCTTTTTGTTCTTTCACCGTCAAGAAGTCGGCCAAGATTTGTGTCGGATGATAGAGGTCGGTCAATCCGTTCCAAACCGGCACCCCTGCATCTTTCGCGAGACCTTCGACCGTCTCGTGGGCGAAACCGCGGAATTGAATACCGTCAAACATGCGCCCGAGGACAATGGCCGTATCGCGCACCGACTCTTTCTTCCCGAACTGGATATCATTTTTGCCTAAATACTCAGGATGCATCCCCAAGTCGATGGCAGCGACCGTGAACGCACAACGCGTCCGCGTCGATGGTTTTTCAAAGAGTAAGGCAATGTTTTTGCCTTCACAAATCCGATGTGGGATGCCTTGTTTCTTTTGACGTTTGAATGCAGCAGACAAATCGATCAAATAATTGATTTCTTCACCAGAAAACTCGTTTAACGATAAAAAGTGACGACCTTTCAAATCAAAATTGAACGTTGTAGACATACTGCTTCCTCCTTATCACATTTAGATGTCTTGGCGGATAATCGGACAACTCATGCAACGTGGACCTCCACGTCCGCGCGATAGTTCACTCGACATGATTTCAATCACTTCGACGCCTTCTTTACGAAGCAGTTCATTTGAGACGTAGTTCCGGTCATATGTGACCACGACACCCGGTGCGATGGCGAGCGTATTCGATCCATCGTTCCACTGTTCGCGCGCCGCTGCGATCGGGTCGCCGCCTCCACAAGGAATCAACGTCGCTTCCTGTAAGCCGAGGACGTCTTTTAACACTTTCAACAAATCGGTGTGCTGCGTGATCTGCAATTCACCTTCTGCACTCAATGAAAGTTCGAAAATATTCATCTTTCCTTCCGGTCCTTGAATGAACGGATGGATGGTGAATTTATCATGGTCGACCATCGTAAAGACGGTATCGAGATGCATGAAGGCGCGTGATTTTGGAATTTCGATGGCAATTACTTTTTTGAAGCTGTCTCCATGTTTGAGCAAATTGAGAGCGACGCGCTCGATTCCTTGCGCGGTCGTTCGTTCAGAGATGCCGATGGCGACGACTTCTTTCGATAAGACAAGCTCGTCCCCGCCCTCCATCGCAAATCGATAGTCGCGGTCTGACCAAATCGGAACATCATGTTTCGCAAAGCGTGGGTGATAGCGCATAATATATTGCGTGAAGAGTGATTCACGGCGACGTGCCGGTTCTTTCATTCGGTTGATGGAGAGACCATGACCGATTGCGGCGGCCGGATCTCGTGTGAAATAGAGGTTTGGCATAGGATCTAAAAAGAAGGGGTACGTATCTTCAATCATTTCGTGTAAATGTCGGCGTTTCTCCGGCTTGATCTCCGATTTTCGGATACCGGCCATCACCGTTTCAATCAACATCTCATTATCAAAATCCAGTAAATATTCTTTTAACGTTTCATAAGAGCCGTTGATATTTGATTTAGACTCCGATAAGATATCCGCGACAAACTTTTCGCGCACACCAGGGAGCGACAATGTCTCAGCCATTAATTTTTCGAGATAAAGGACTTCCACACCGCGATTTTGGAGCGCACTCGCAAAATAGTCGTGCTCTTTTTGAATGACCGGCAAATGGGGAATATCATCGAACAAGAGGCGCTCTAAATATTCCGGGGTGAGGTTTTCTAATTCCCTTCCCGGTCGTTTCAGTAATACCGTTTTTAATTCTCCAATTTCTGAATACACATGAATCGGATGTTTCAGCGTCGTATCTTGTGAAATCGGTTGATTCGTCATTGAGATCATCTCGCTTCCTCCTTGTGATTCGGGTGTGTGACTACCCTTACCTTATCACTTTACCAAATTTACGAATGTCTAATCCGGCAGTTCACCTGTTAGTGATTCCACATGGCTATGTATAAAACTTCACCTTTGTGAATGAACAAACAATGCATGAAAAATCGAAGTCGTGACAAGGGGAAATGAGATGTATGGATGATGAATACAATCCTCCTAAAAAACATGAAAAACTTTTTTTGAAACTTGTAGAGTAAGCTGAAAAATGCGAAAGATCAGGATGTGAGCAAATGAAAATAGAAGAAATGGAATACAACGAACATGAAGCGGCACTTCGCACATTGATTCAAAAAGGAGACCCGGTCGATTTTCAAGACCTCTTCCTCTCCCTCCACCCCGGTGAACAGGCCGATCATTTTATCGAACTCGATCAACATGAGCGTGCGTTCGTATATCGAACAATCTCACCTGAAATATTTACTGACCTTTTTGAAAAACTGACGTTAGATGAACAGTGTTCATTCATCCAAGAAACGCCTCAGCCGTATGCTGTCCGGATTCTAAATGAGATGTATTCAGATAACGCCGCTGATTTGATGCGGGAGCTACCCGATGCGTTCATGGACACACTATTCGAGCAGATGGACGATATCGAGGAACAAGAAGTCAAAGATTTGATGCAATATCCGGAAGAGACGGCCGGGGCGCTCATGACGACCGAGTTCGTCGTCCTTCAAGCGAACAAGACGGTCGGACTGACTTTAGAAGAGTTGCGTGAACTCGGACCAGACGCTGAGACGATTTATTACTTATATGTGGTCGACCAAGCACACCAACTGGTTGGTGTCGTCTCCTTACGTGATTTGATTGTCGCGCCGCTCGAGGCGAAAATCGAAGACATCATGGGCTTCCGCGTCATCTCAGCAAACGTCATGACCGACCAGGAAGACTTGGCTCGGATTGTCCAAAAGTATGATTTATTGGCCCTTCCTGTCATTGACGACCAGCAAAAGCTACTCGGCATCATCACGGTCGATGATGTGTTAGACGTGATCGAGCGCGAAACGACGGAAGACTTTGAAGAACTTTCCGCGACGAAGGGATCATCCGATATCAACATGAGTCCGTTCGAGGCGGCGAAAAAACGTGCTCCATGGATTGTCAGCCTCATGTTTCTCGGGATGATCACGGCCTCGACAATCGGTGGCTTCGAAGACACGCTTGAAACGATTGTGCTCCTCGCCGTCTTCATGCCACTTGTCATGGGGTCTGCCGGGAACGCAGCCACCCAGTCACTCGTCGTTGCTGTTCGTTCGATTGCGCTTGGCACGATCAATCGTAAGAACGTTATGAAGATGATTCGACGCGAACTCGGAACGGGCATTATCTTAGGGATTGCTTGTATGATTGTCATCTTCGGGGTCATCACGATTCTTTATGACAACATGCTCATCGGCTTCATTGTCGGGGTCTCCATCTTTGCAGCACTCAGTGTCGCCACGATGATCGGTACGATTGTCCCGCTTCTTATCAATCGCCTGAAGTTAGACCCTGCTGTCGCCTCCGGACCGTTCATTACGACGCTGATGGACAATTTAGGGCTCATCATCTATTTCACGGTCGCGACATCCATGCTTCAGTTTTTATGACATTTATAAAAGTTCACACGAAAAAGCGGTGCTGATTTCGTCAGCGCCGCTTTCACTCGTTATATCATTGAGATTCCTCTAACAGACGTTCTTGGGTCTCGTTGAAAGCTTCAATGTCTTCATCCGTCATCACGTCGTTTTGTTCTGCCATATAAGGATTGTCTTTCAATAATGCCTCTAGTTTACTCAAGTCAGCACTTCGTCCGCTTTCTTGATAAAGATTGGATTCTCCTACCGAAGTCAATGTCCCCGCCCGATTCACTTTGAAATGTCCTTGTTGTAGACCGACAATTCGATACGCGTGCTCAATCACGGGTCCCTCGTATTTTTGTAAATACAGGAGAACGTTTTCTCCTCGTCTGACGAGCGGGTCTTCTTCCATATCGTTTTGTAAGAGGGGGATCGTATCGGTTTGCTTGAGTTCATGACTCACGTCTCGATAGACACGCTGCACGTGAATATCTGATTCAAAGAAAGTAACCGAATGATATTCAAAAGATCTCGGGTGACTGCTGACTTTGCCGACGATGACGACCGGCGAGCGTGTAGCTAAATCGTCTATGTGTCGGAAGCTTTCGGTCACAGCCAAATCACTCGTGTTTCCTTCTTTCAGGATTTCGCTAAACATGACATAACCTGCTACCACTGCAACAGATAATATTCCAATCATCCATTTCCTCAAAGAGATTCCTCCCACCGATTCGCCCTATTGAATTTCTAATCGATCACATTGAGAACTTTATTAATTTATGCCTAGCCCATGACTTTTTATCATTCTATCAAGATAAGAGGACTACTTTCTTACACTTTAGGGTATTTTCTACAAATAGATTATATAACATAAGTAAGAAGTGAGGGGATTCTATGACGATTCAGCAAGTACTCTACATACTCGTGACTGGTGCTTTGTTCATGGCACTCGTCGCCTACGTCTCATATCGCATGACGCGAGGAAAAGTCGAAAGTGCCGATGATTATTTCTTGGCCGGTCGCGGATTGACGGGCGTCTTCATCGCAGGTTCGCTCCTCTTGACCAACTTGTCTGCTGAACAATTGATCGGGTTAAACGGTCAATCGTTCGCCGGCAACATGTCGGCAATGGCTTGGGAAGTCACAGCTGGAATTGCTGCCATCATCATGGCGCTCTTTTTACTACCGCGTTTTCTTGGTATCGGGATCTCGACCATCCCTGAATTTTTAAGTCAACGCTATGACGAGGACGTTCGTCGATTGACCGTCCTGCTGTTTTTACTCGGCTATATGTGCGTGACGATTCCGTCTATGCTGTACTCAGGTGGATTGGCCGTCCTCCAACTATTCGACGTACCTACCCTTCTCGGCATCAGTTTTGAACAGTCTCTTTGGATTGTCGTCTGGTTCATCGGAATCATCGGGGCGATTTACGCCATCTTCGGCGGGCTTCGCGCGGTCGCCGTTTCCGACACGCTAAACGGGATTGGTCTCATCATCATCGGCTTCCTCGTTCCGACGCTTGGCTTCCTCGCACTAGGTGACGGGAATCTGTTGGACGGGATGAAGACGATTGCAACAACAAATCCCGAAAAGTTGAACGCCATCGGTTCAGCCAATGACTCGGTTCCGTTCCTGTCTATTTTCACGGGGATGATTTTTGCGAACTTGTTCTACTGGGCACTCAATCAATACGTGATTCAACGCGCTCTCGGCGCAAAAAACTTGGCAGAGGGACAAAAAGGAGTACTTTTTACGGGTTATTTAAAACTACTTGTTCCCATTTTTATGCTCTTGCCTGGCGTCATCGCCTTCCATTTGTATGGATCGAACGTCGAGAAAGCCGATTTAGCGTATCCGAGCTTGATTGCCGAGCTACTTCCAATGTGGCTCATGGGCTTTTTCCTTGCCGTCTTACTCGGTGCCGTGTTCAGTTCATTTAACTCACTGTTAAATAGTATCGCGACGCTGTTCGTCCTCGATATTTATAAACCGAAGTTCAAGCCGAATGCCTCTGACCAAGATTTGATTCGCGTCAGCAAATGGTTTGGCACGTTCGTGGCGCTCGTCTCTTTCTTTGTCGCCCCGAATCTCATGTATGCACCAGATGGGCTATGGGATTTGATTCGACGTTTTACAGGCTTCTTTAACATTCCGATTCTTGTCATCGTCTTGATCGGTATGCTCGTCAAACGAGTTCCCCCGATTGCCGCGAAGACCGTCGTTTTCTTCCACGTCATCGCTTACTATTTCCTCGTGTGGGGAACAGACCAATGGTTCGGTGTGGAAATCGGGATTAACTTCATCCATATTTACGGTATCCTCTTCGTCGTCGAGACGGCCATCATGCTCATCTTCGCTCGCGTACGACCGATGCTCCAAGCGAATCCGATTCGAATCGAGCTCGGACGAGTCAAACCATGGCGTCACGCGTTATCGACTTCAATCTTGCTTGTCGCTTCGATGATTTTCGTCTATCTCGTCTTTTCACCAATTGGACTTGCCTACGCGGATGGAATTGTTTCCGGATGGTTCGCTCCATTGACGATTGGGCTCATTGCCGTGACGACCCTTCTGATTTGGGCATCTTATCGTTATGGACTCGCGCGATATGAACGTTATCTCAATAACTTAGGTGAAGAATCACCTGAAGTAGAGGAAGCGAGTAGTTAACGAAAAAGAGATTTTCTTGAACTAAACGTCAAGAAGATCTCTTTTTTGTTGCTGCTTTTGTTCATACATTGCGTCATCTGCTTCTTGCCAGAGTACTTCGATTGATTCTGGATGAGATGCCCAAGCCAATCCGATGGCCACTGAGATTTCCTCTTCCCGGCATGTCGTTTCAATCTCATGAACCATCTTCTCGCATGCCTCTTTTGACATCATCTGAAGAAACAAGACAAACTCGTCTCCTCCAATCCGATAGACAGAGGACTCGATGGTTTGAAGGAGGTTACCGACACGCTTCAACAAACAGTCACCGGCAGAGTGTCCTTTTTGATCGTTCACGACTTTCAAGTCATTCACGTCGATGACGATGATTCCGACGTTTCTCATCCCCTCAGCTTGACCGATTGTCTCTTCAAACGCCCGACGATTGAAGACACCTGTCAAACTGTCATGACGACTTTCATACAGAAGACGCTCACGCTCGGTCATGGCCTCCTCGATGTTCCGAATCACACCTTGCACCGCCACAATCTCACCGTTCTCATAGATTGGGGTCGTATACTCTTCAAACCATACATAGGTGCCTTCATTCGTCCGCCACCGCTGAAGAATTGCTTCTTCATAGTCGACGCGCCCCAATACTTTGTCTAGCAACAATCGTCGATCGTCCGGATGGATTCTGCGGAAACATTCCTGCGCATTCGAATAACTACGCATGACGGTCCCTTCCCCTAGATATAAATCTAAAGAAGGACTGATATACCGAAAACGCCACGTTGGTTTCGTTTCAAAAATATAGATGACATCTTTCGTTTGGTTCCCGAAATGCATGAACGAAAGCGTCTGTGGATGTGGCCGTTGACGCTTATGTAGCCACAAAGCAATCAAACATCCAACGAGTATCCCTAAAAAGAATAGCGTCATTGAATACACTTCCTCTCTGTTCGCCCATATCGTACCACGTTCGAGGTCAGACACCTGTCTCAATTCCTGTTATTTGGTAAATGTTTTTTTGAATATTGAGTAAATTTATGTATAGTCCATTTAGACGTGATATAGTCGAAATACTTGATGACGCAACAATTGGAGGTTCTTTTGCAAAACATCACGCATCTCACATTGGACGAAACATTCTCTGGTGTCTATTCCGTCACCAACCCGGATACGTCCATTCATCAACCCCTTGGCTATGCTAATCGCTCGGAACAGATTCAACACGAAGTCAAAACGAGATTTGGAATCGCTTCCGGCTGCAAACTGTTCACAGCAATCGCCATTTGTCAGTTAGTCGAACAAGATCGACTCTCTTTTTCGACTTCACTTGATTCGATTCAGACATTCGACCTACCTTACATATCCTCAAAAGTTACAATCCATCAGCTATTAACGCATACGTCGGGGATCCCTGACTATTTTGATGAGTCCGTCTCTGACGACTTCGAAGGGTTGTGGCGTGATGTTCCGATGTATCGACTTCAACAAGTCCGTGATTTTTTACCGCTATTTCAACAAAAAACGATGAAGGATGAACCAGGTTCTCGATTCTCCTACAATAATGCCGGGTATATTCTGTTAGGGTTGATTGTCGAGGAAGTGACCGGGCAATCTTTCACCGATTACGTCGAACAGTCGATTTTTCAACCTGCTAACATGAACGATTCCGGATATTTCTCACTCGATGCCTTACCCGCCAAGACGGCGCTCGGCTATATCGATCATTCGGACGGTTCATGGCGTACGAATCAATATGCGATTCCGATCAAAGGAGGAGCAGATGGTGGCGCGTATGTGACCGTTCAAGATATGACTCGTTTTTGGGAGGCATTGTTTTCACATCGACTTCTTGACGCCGCTTCCACGTCGCTCCTTCTCACACCACACGTGACGGTCAATGACCGAGGTGGCAGTTATGGATACGGGGTTTGGATTCAGCATCATTCGTCAGGAGACATTTATAAGTACCATGTGATGGGATATGACCCAGGCGTCAGCTTTCATTCCGGGTATTACCCAGAAACTCAGGTCATTTCGGTCGTTTGTTCGAATCAATCAGACGGCGCGTTTGATGTGATGAAGCAAATCGAAGCACAGATGGGAGAGCGAATCGAATGAAAATCCGTGCATATGTCGCGTCAGATTTTGAACACATCCAGCAGCTCAATCGTGAGGAAGGTTGGACTCAACTCGTCGAACAGGGAGAGCTGACCCGTGAAGCGTGGCGTCAATCGAACGTCACGTATGTCATGGAGTCTGATAATGGAGAGATTGTCGCCTACTTACGGGGACTGACCGATACGACAGTCAGCTTGTATGTTTGTGAGTTGTTAGTCGCTTCCGCCTATCGAAAACGAGGTCTTGGTGAACAACTTCTTCAACATGTCCATGCGCTCTATCCTGACACGCGTCTTGAGATGCTAGCGAGCCAAGCCTCGCACACATATTACGAAAAACTGCGATTCCGTCCGTTTTACGGCTTTCGGAAAACGATTCACGAATAGGAGGAATATATATGAAACTTGCACTCGTCACCGGGGCATCACGCGGTCTCGGCCGTGCCATTGCCCAAGAGCTCCAAGCTCGAGGTTATGACGTGATCGGTCTCTCACGTTCACAGGCCGAAGACGTCACACATGAACAACTACCCGTCGACCTCTCAGACGTCTCAGGAATCGAAACGGTCATTCAAGACATTACTCCGCTTCTAGAGAATGCCGATTCGATTCTCCTCGTTCAAAATGCCGCATGGATTGAACCGATTCATCGTGTCGGACAGTTGGATGGGAAGAAAGTGACGGCTCATGTCCATGCCAACCTACTCGCACCGATGCTATTGGCAAACGCGGTCCTCGCTTTCAACAAGCCGACCGATTTGATTCATGTGACGTCTGGCGCGGCCAAACGTCCGATTTCAGGTTGGAGTGCGTATTGCGGCACGAAAGCAGGACTCGACCATTTCACGGAAACGCTAGCACTCGAGCTCGAAGGTACCCCGCATCGGGCGGCACTCTTCAATCCTGGCGTGATGGATACATCGATGCAGGCGGAGATTCGCTCTTCTTCGGAAGAGGCGTTTGCAGACCTCGAACAATTCCGTTCATACGAAACAGAGGGACGACTCCGCTCTCCGGAGACGGTCGCGCGCGTGTTCGTCGAACAATTGATTGACCGCCCTCTTGAAAACGGCAAGACGTACTCGATTTACGACTTAATCAAATAATTTACCTGGTCAAAAATAAAGTCACCCTCTTATCGATAAACCGTCTACACTACTTTCATAGACATGTGAAAGGGTGGATCATGATGAAGACGATTGCCGGAGGATTACTGTTATTTGGATTATTTAGTTTGACGATGTCGTTCACGATGATTGGAGATACCGCTGTCGTCGGGGCAATGGTCAGTGGTGTTGCACTATTGTGTAGTGTCGGTCTCTTTTTCGGGTCGACCGAGCTTGCCCGCGTCCGCAGCGACTTGCTTCATGACAAAAAAACGTCTTTCCCATCTGAATGAGGGAAAGACGTTTTTGATTCAGTCTTCTTCGTATTCATCTAATAAATCGTCGACATCATATTCTTCAAAGTCTTCTTCGTCGATAAAAATATCGCGATCGTTCACAACGTGGATTGGACCATTGGCCACATCGATGCGAATCGTCCACGCCCAAGGAATGCGTAATCGGTTATGAACCCCTGTCCAGAACTCCATCGACTCTTGCTCAAACCGTTCAAATTCTGTCAGGAGCTCTTTGAACGAAACACCTGATAGCTGGAAGTTTGAGTCTTGGAGCCGTTGAAGCGCATGGTGCTTCGCTTCTAATTCGGCCGCTCGGACCATTTCTTCAGCGGTCGCCATCTCGAGGATCGTGCCGTCTGGTGGGAGAATATCGTATACGTTGAACAATTCGCCTTCTTCTACTTCTACATCGTCAAACTCATAGTCATCGTGCCGCATACTACATTCCTCCTTACGCAATTTGAATCCTCTTTATTATACCACTCTCGATCTGATTCCCCCTAAAGATTCGTGCATATATTTTATTTGTCACGGGAAACACTGTTAGAGTGAAGACATCCATAGGAAAAGAGGTTATGCACATGAACGAGTCATTCCAAGCACTCGTGCTCGACCAGCACGATGAACACCTTCATGCCGAAGTAAAAGAAGTGAAATCTGACGTCCTTCCGAAAGAAGACGGAAATGTGTTAGTGGAAGTCCACTACTCCGCGTTGAATTATAAAGACGCACTCGGATTAACGACATCAGGCAAAATCGTAAGCCATTATCCATTTATTCCAGGATGTGAATTTGTCGGGAAAGTAGTCGAATCGGATCATCTCGATATCAAAGTTGGAGACGAAGTCATCGCAACCGGTTTCGGGATCGGGGAACGTCATTTCGGCGGTTTCAGTCAATACGCGCAAGTACCCGGTAACTGGCTCGTCAAATTACCGAAAGGGATGAGCATGCGAGATGCCATCGCAATCGGGACGCCTGGCCTCACAGCCATGCTTTCCATTGATGCTCTTGAACATGCTGGCGTTCGTCCTGGGGAAGAGGTGCTTGTCACGGGCGCGACGGGTGGCGTCGGAAGTTTCGCCATTACGTTACTTCGTCGTCTTGGCTATCATGTCGTCGCCTCGACTGGTAAAACGGATTCACCATACTTACGCTCACTCGGTGTCGAGACAATCATTGATCGAAGCGAATTAGAAGGGCCTCCTCGTCCACTGGCTAAACAACGTTTCGATGCCGCCATCGATTCGGTCGGTGGGAATACCCTCGCCAACATTTTGAGCCAAACCCGATATGAAGGTGCTGTCGCCGCATGCGGTCTCGTCGGTGGCGCCGACTTGCCTACGAGTGTCTATCCGTTCATCCTTCGTGGAGTGAAACTGATTGGAATCGACTCGGTTATGCAGCCGATGGCACGCCGGACGAACGCATGGGAACGCCTTGAGGAACTCATTGATCCAAAAGTGTTGAACGACATGATTCATGAGATTCCGTTACACGACGTCCCACGTCACGCCGAAGCCATGATGCGCGGCGAGTTGAGTGGTCGCACGGTTGTCCGTCTTCGCTAAGCACATCAAAAAAGGCTGAATCGCTCGCGATTCAGCCTCTTTTCTCTCTATTCTCCATGGTGTGGAATTAGATGGTAAAGCCAGCCGGCGCGTCTTTCACAACGACGAGCACTTTTCCTTTGTCTAGTTTTTCTTCTAAACGTTCCGACTCTTCTTTCGTGAAGCCGAGTTCCTGGAACTCAGCACGAAGTTCGTCCCCTTTTTTGCGGAACATGTTTTTAGCGGCTGTCCCCAAGCCGACGTCACTTGCAGAAACGGTGTTCGCATCCGCGTTGTCCGCAACACGTTTACTTCTGTCATCGTCATGTGTGATGACGTAGATGTTGGATTCATCTATCCCATTTGATTTCATCGATTGAACGGCGGTTACGACTTCTTCATCATTTGTAAATTCTTTGTACAAAACTGACATGTCTATTCTCCTCCTTCAATTCTACTACACTATTATGTATTACCTTCCTCGTCATTTTTCACACATTAAAAAACGATGACAAACGTCATCGTTTTGTTAAACGGCAGGTTCCTGCCCTTTTTGTTTTTTCAATTCTTCCAATAGAATATCTGATTCATTGAACGGAATCGAATGTCGACCAATCCGCTCGATGTGATCGTGTCCTTTGCCGACGACCACGACTCGTTTCCCTTTTAACGCCTGCATCGCCGCATGGCGAAGCGCATCTTCTCTCGCTTCAAATGTCACGTACTTCACGTTCGGCTGGATCCCTTTGACTAAATCGCCAATGATTTGTTTCGGGTCTTCCATACGCACGTCATGTACAGTAACAATCACCTCGTTTGAATATTGACTCGCGATGCGACCCATGTCTTGACGTTTCGTCGGATCGCGGTCTCCTGCCGCACTTAAGACGACGACGAGCGATTGGTCGTCTTGTTGTAACGTGGATAGGCATTTCTCTAGACCGTCTGGAGTGTGTGCATAATCAATATAAATTTCGGCATCTTCTGTATCGAGGCGCTCAAGACGTCCTTTTGGCAACGTAAGACCTGGTACGTTCGAGACAATCGTCCGAAGTGCCATATCAGAAGTGGAGACAAGTCCGATTGCCGCCGCCAAATTCGAGGCATTGAATGCGCCCATAAACCGGACGGGAACTTCTAGCTTAAATTCTTTCATATGAACAAGAACCGTATCCTCACGCCAGATGACTTGAATATCGGCCTCTATTTGCTCTGATGTACTATACATGATGGTTTGGCGTGTCGGTGCAAATTCGGACATGACTCGGCTCGCCTTGTCTTCCGCGTTCAACACGATCGCGTCTCCATTCGTCACTTCTACCTGTTCAAATAATCGTGCTTTTGCACGAGCATATTCATCCATTGAACGATGATAATCCAGATGATCATGCGTCAAATTCGTAAATGCGGCCGCGTGAAAGTGGATTCCGGCCACACGTCCCTCCATCAATGCATGCGATGACACTTCTAGTACACAGTCTGTGACACCTGCATCAACCATATCCGCTAAAATGCGATGTAAGACGACGGCTTCAGGCGTTGTATTGGCCGTCTCAATCGTTTGATTGTGGAAACGAGCGCCAATCGTACTGACAATCCCTGCACGAAGTCCAGAGAGACGCAATAAATCATAGGTCAACGTCGCTGTCGTTGTTTTTCCATTCGTTCCCGTCACACCATATATACGCATCCGATGAGACGGATGATTATAAAAAGCGCTCGCAACCGCTCCTGCTGTCTGCTTCGTATCGGCAACAACCACATTCGGTACATCGAGATCGAGTGGATATTCTGAGATGACCGCACTCGCACCATTCGCCACGGCGTCTTCGGCAAACTTGTGCCCGTCAACCGTATAGCCACGAATGCAAATAAAGACATTCCCTGAACTGACCTTTCTGGAATCCGTTTCGACTCCGGTCACCCATGGATCAAGCTTTATGTCATCCATCTCATTTTGTAAAATGGCGGATAAACGTTTCGTTCTCATGCTGTGTACGTCCTTTCTCATGGGTGTCGCTAGGTGTATAAACCTTATCGTCATGTTACTAGATTTTAACGGCAATTGAGATGACAAATATATTACTTCCCGTTTTCAATGAAAAGCAATCACTTCACGAAAAAAACCTAGACGTTTCATTCACGTACTAGGTTCCTCTCTTTTGAATGTTAGATGATGTTTAGTTAACTCGTTTTGCAGGACGCGGATGGCATTAGGACCAACGCCATGCCAACTCTCTACTTCACGACGCGTATAGAGAGATAAGTCATCTAAGGAATCGACTCCTTTTGACGTCAAAGCTCTTTTGGCCGGTGCAGCCAATTTCGGTAAGGCAATCATCCGATCTCCACCTTCCGCTTTCTAAATCGTTCGTTGATGGGAAGACAGGCAAGAACTTGTTCGATTCGAAATGTTCGTCTGGCCCGTTTATTTAAATCCCACGCCACGACATGTTCTCCCTGCACTTTAATCAATTTGACCCGCCGCTTCGAAAACACTCCATGTCGATCCACATATACCATTTCTGTGACCAGACCCGAACGCATCCATCGTAACAATTCTTCTCTCATCCTGTTTTCCCCTCCTTTTATTTAGTATAAGTATACAGAACATTTGTTCTCATTTCTATTGATAAGCTGTTCGCATATGTAAAATTCGATTATGATGGAAGAAATTCAACAGGAAAGGAAAGAAGACGATGACCTACGTTTTATTACTCGTTTTAGCGGCCTTTTTATTCGGCGCGATGATTTTCGCCGCACTGGCATTACCAAATCTTCGCAACATTTTATTCAATCGCGGCACCCTGTTCAATCAACAGAGTGAAACCGTCACTTGCCCGAAGTGCAAAACGTCATTTAAACGCGCGCCGGGAGATGCGCAGACGTGTCCAAATTGTTATCACACGTTTTGAATCGTTGAGGGGTATTGCATATTCGACCGCTATTTTTCATATTCCTTGGTTTGAATGAGAGCAAATGAGTGAAAGAACAGAAAGGATGCTTTGTCTAAGTAAAGTTCCTTGTTTTTTCACTGTTGAACCTTCATTTTATACGAAAGGAGTTGCATATGCTTCCTACACTCGACGAGCGCCTAATCGATCAAATTCGTTTAAAAAATCGACAAGCCCTAGAACATTTATATGCCCGCTATGAAAATCTTCTCTATCGATATGCGCTTCATCTAAATAACCATCCCGCGACTGCTGAGGCAGCTTTGACGGACTTATTTTGTCACGTCTGGCAACAACGCCTCAACTTCGAACCCTATAAAGAAACCGTTCGCGCGACTCTTATGCGTTCGTTAGAACAAATCATGCATCATATGAACGAAGAAACATCCGCCTCCAGTATTTCTAAAATTCCTTCCGCATAGGTGTTTTTTGTCACCTTTGAATGCAATCGCTTCGCCTGTTCGGTCGCGTTGTTCACTAAATATCCGTTTCCGACATATGCTAGCATGCCAATGTCGTTTCCACTGTCGCCAAAAGCGTACGTATCTTCTCGTGAAAAGGAAGCAGTGGCGTTTACATATTCCAAGCTTGATACTTTCCCCGCATGCTTTGGATAAAAATCAACATCGAACGCATCGGCCGGGTCACCTGCGTTCGGATTGCATCGACTGATGTTGACTGCGATGCCGGCTGAATCTGTCAGCATCCGAATCGTTTCTCTCCATGAACCGACTTGGTCGCGGGCATAGTAACTTCGAATCCAAGGACTCATCCCATTCCCCGGCTGTTCATTTAATTGAATACGCATCTGTCCAGTCTGTGACACGATGCGTTCCACACGTGATGCAAAATCGCTCGGAAATAGTTCTTGATAGACCTTGTCCTCAACGAACGTTCCGTCCGTCTCGATTCGATATAATTCTGTGCCTAAACTTGAGGCGATCCGATGAGGCCAAAAGCGAAGATTCGCTCGTTTTACTTTTTCGTGTAACGACGCCAGCGAGCTACCCGTCACCCACATCGTCGACACGTTTGACGAATGTCGTTCCAAAAAATCCTCGAGCCGACGGATGGAAGCTAGTTGCTCATCAGAACACGCATGTGGAAAGTAGGTCTCATCAAAATCAAAACAAACAAGTATACGCCCTTCATCTGTGAATCGTTTCATTCTATCGTCTCCTTATCGTTTTCCCTTTCCTGTATAGTACAATGAAACGGAGGAGGGATCTTATGATTCAACGTATCGCTCAAATCTATTGCCAAATAAGTAGCCTGATGACGGGGTTGATCATCGTTCTCGCTTTCCTACTTGGCATTCGATCGTATTTCTTTTGGATAACGGTCAGTTCTCCCTTGGTCGCCATCGGCTTGATGCTCATGACAGCGGTCGGGTTAAGTGTGATCACCTATACGCTCTCAGAGAAATTACGATTGTTCATTTATACGAAACTTCCAATCTCATCATCTACATGTTCAATAAATAGTCATACAAAATAGGCATCCATTTTTCTATTTTGTACGTTAGATCAATACAAGGGACATCCCTTCTGCGCAAAGGAGTATGTTATGACTGACTTAGAATTATACGAGCGTGTCCGGCAAAAGGACAAAGAAGCGCTCGAAATATTGTATGATCGGTATGAGCGAATTTTATACGCTTTTGTCCTACAGCTGACAAAGGATCGTGATTTAGCCGAAGAAGCTATGCAAGAAGTATTTATCAAGTTGTGGCGTGGCGGTGGCGTCTACGATGATTCGAAAGGCAAGTTCAGATCGTGGCTCTTTACGATGAGCCGTCACGTAGCCATCGACTTGATCCGCAAGCGGAAACCTGATTTACAACTAGACGAATCTTATGCTGAAGCCATTCCTTCTGAGTCACCATCTGTTGAAAAAGAAGTGGAGTGGCAAGAAGAACGCGCTCAAATCGAGACGGCCATGGCGACACTGCCGGCCGAACAACAGCAAGTCGTTCGACTCATGTACTTCCAAGGGCTCAGTCAGCAAAAGATTGCTGATGCATGTGGCATCCCGCTTGGTACAGTGAAAGGAAGGATTCGACTGGCGCTGAAGCAACTGAGGAAACAGTTATCCCATGAATTCATCGGAAAGGAGGTAGAACAATGAACGCATGCGACCAATTGATTGACTATTTCAACCAACATCTATCGGAAGATGAACGAGCAAAATTCGAACAACACTTAGCATCGTGTAAAGATTGTCAAGAAGAGCTCGAGCAACTCGAAGCACTCGTCGGTGGCGTCGCGTTCTTGTCTACTCCGATTGAACCACCCCGAGGCATGAAAGCACGTGTCCTCGATCGTGTATTCGAAGAAGAAGACAATGAACCTGTCCCATCGCCCGCAACATCCGAATCTGTCCCACCCGTTACACCTTTCAAACAGAAACGAGAACGGAAAGTACCTGTTTGGGGAATGGTTACGCTCGCAGCAGCGCTCCTGCTCTCTTTGATTGGAAACGGGTATCTGCTTACCAATCAACCCGATTCACCTGGCATCGCACTGACCGAATCGATTCCACTTGAAGGTGAGTCTGAAGGAACCGCTTATCTTGCAGAACAGGATGGTACAACACAATTGATTGTTCAAACGAACGGCTTAGCCTCACTCGACGACAATGAAGTGTACCAAGTGTGGCTGTTAAAAGATGGTTCCCCAATTCCTACCGGTGCCTTCGTCACAGACGATAAGGGCAACGGGACGGTCATCTATACGCTCGACTCGGATGAAGTCGACGTCGACTGGGATACGGTCGCCGTCACAAAAGAACCGAATCGTGGCAACGAGACACCAGAAGGCGAAATCGTCTTAAGTGCCAGCCTTTAACCTCAACCGGACACATATACTGTCCGGTTTTTTTGTTATGATGGACCAAAGGAGTGAATGGGATGCAAAAACCTAAAATCGGGATTGTCGGACTCGGAAACATCGCCCAAAAAGCGTATTTACCAATCCTTGCGAACCACCCCCTCATTGATGTAATCGGTGCATTTTCTCCGAACACATCGAAGCGGGAAAAGATTTGCCAAACGTATCGGATGACCTCGTTCGACACATTGGAGGAACTCGCCTCATCGGTCGATGCGGCATTCGTACATAGTTCGACTGAAACCCATTATGACGTCGTTTCGTATTTACTAGAACGCGGGGTCGACGTTTACGTGGATAAGCCCCTCGCCGCAACATTGGATGAGGCGGAACAACTCGTCGAACTAGCCGAGCGACTCGGCCGCAAATTGATGGTCGGGTTCAATCGACGCTTCGCCCCGATGTATAGACGTCTTCAACAAGAATCACCCTCACATATGATCGATGTGGTGAAACATCGGGAGAACGATGTCGGTCCACAGGATGCGATGTTCACCCTTCTTGATGATTATTTGCATGTCGTTGACACGTTACGTTTCCTCGCCGGAAACGAGCTTCGACTCGTATCAGGTCAACTCGAGGTCAATGACAAGCAAGAACTTCGCTTCGCCCGTCATATATGGCAAGACGAGCATGGGATGCATACGACATCGATGCATCGTTCGGCTGGAGCGAACCATGAGCACGTCTCCATCGTCCGTGACGGAGAGCGGCTATCCGTCGACGAGATGGTCACGCTACATCGCTTCAACGATGGACGACATGAAGTGGAGACGTTCGGATCGTGGGACCCGACACTCACACAGCGAGGGTTCCAGGGAGCAATCGATCACTTCATTTCAGCCCTCATCGATGATACATCCATTCAAACAGACGGTCGTGTTGCGCTTGAGACACAGCGGCTTGTCACAAAATGTTTCGAGTAAAGGAGGGATACACATGGATTTCTTTTTCTACATCATGGTCATGGTAATCGTCGTTTCGTCGATTGGTGCCAATACGATTATCAAAACGAGAGAAGCTCGTGTCGAAGAGCGTCGCCTAAAAATTGAAGAAGAGAAGCTCGCTATCCAACGTCTTCAACTCGAAATGAAACGCGAACAAGACAAGCTCGAGCATCACGGTTTTTAATAAAAGCGGTCGCCCTCTAAACATGAGGGCAACCGTGTTGTCGTCAAAGATTTCGTTCTGACATGGGCAGTTGTTGTCGCCGTTCTGCGAGCGTCGACCACGTCACGGCCGTCATGATACAACCGGCACCGATAAAGAAATTCAGATGGAGCGTCTCATTCAAGACGAGCCATCCGAGCGTCCCTCCGACCAAAGGCTGGAAGAAGAAAAAGAGTGACCCGACACTCGCATCCATTAACTCAAGCCCCTTGTTCCAAAAGAAGAACGCCCCTGCCGTCGACACGACACCGATATACAGGACACTGAGCCAAAGGACACCATTCAATTCCGGGAAGCCGTTTTGCATGACCTCCATACTCATCAAAGGTGTCATCAACAACCATGCGACTCCAATCGCAAACGTCGTCAGTGTCAACGTCGATAAGGTCTGTGTCCCGATTTTCACGTAAATCGACATGAGTGCCCACGTCACGGCGGCTAATACGAGTATAAAACTACCTAAGCGATACGTCCCTTCCCCTTCCCAACCGACCACAATGAGAACTCCCACCGTCGCTAGTCCGAGCGCACCTACTTTGACAGGAGTCAATCGCTCCTTCAATAGGATTCGAGCGAATAAGACCATGAACGCTGGCGTTGCTGCGGTCACGAGAGATCCGGTATGCGCATCCGATAGCTTCGTTCCGATAAATTGAAACGAAATCGAAGCAACGTATCCAATGACACCGACGAGCCCAATCCATTTCCAATCTGCCCGCTGGATCTGCTCCCGTCCAAACCGAAACCAGACGACGAACAGAACCATAAATGCAACGGCATATCGTAACCAGACAAACGTGAACGGTTCAATATAGGCGAGCGCATACTTACTGACCACATACATCCCGCCCCATATACTCGCCGCAAGGGTCAAACTGAGTGCTCCTAGCCATTCTTTCCTCATGCTTTCGCCTCCTCAATGGCGACTATATACGACATCCTCATGTCTATTTCCTTTATTTTCATTGTCAGTCTAAAGAAAAACGCTTACAATCAAGACATAGATGAATGAAAGGAGGGAGAAAGGTGAAATTTGTCGACCGTACGCATTGGACAACTGAACATTTGTACATTTTGCGTGCGATTTTTCACGATGTCGCTTAATCAAGGGACCCGTCTGTCCTTTTTTAGACATTGCTGAATATACGACAAAGCGCCTCTCTCTCTAAACCGAGCGCTTCTTTGCGCTCGGTTTTTTTGATAGGCCCTGATCTCAGGAGGAACCTATTATGTTAATCGATTTACAACACATTCAAAAACAATACGGTGGTCACGCCGTTCTCACAGATGCGAATTTAATGATCAATGAACGCGAACGAGTCGGGCTCGTCGGTCGGAACGGCAGCGGTAAAACGACACTGTTACGCATGATCGTCGGCTCTGAAGATCATGACGCCGGAACGATTTACCGTCGGCAACGACTCTCCATCGGCTATTTGGTCCAGCTTCCCGACTATCCCGGAAACAGTGGACGCGATGTCCTTCAGACCGCCTTCGAGGAAGTCCTTCGCCTTCGCGAGAAGATGTCTCGCCTCGAGGAAGAGATGGCGACGACTGAACAGCTCGAACGTCTTCTCGAAACATACGGGACGGTCCAAGCGCAATTCGAACATGCGGGCGGCTACGTCTACGAGTCAAAAATCAGTGCGATGATTGACGGGTTGAAGCTGACCTCATTCGTGGACCGACCGTTCAATACGTTGAGCGGCGGGGAACGTACAAAAATCGGTCTCGCCTTGGCACTTCTTCAAAAGCCAGAGCTACTCATTTTGGACGAACCGACGAACCATCTGGATTTAGAAGCGATGACGTGGCTCGAATCCTATTTACAGGATTACGATTCAGCGCTCCTGATCGTGTCCCACGACCGAGTGTTCTTGGATGCAGTTGCCACGCGAATCGTCGAGTGTGAAGACGGTGAATTGACGAGTTATTCCGGAAACTATACCGATTTTGTTGCCCAAAAAGAAAAACAATTGCTCGATCAGTTCCATGCGTACACCGAGCAGCAAAAGAAGATTAAAAAGATGAAAGAAACGATTCGGCAGTTACGGCAATGGGCCAACGAAGGCAATCCACCGAATGAAAAGTTCTATCGTCGCGCCAAATCGATGGAAAAGGCTCTCGAACGAATCGAGCGGATCAAGAAACCACAACTCGAAGCCGACCAACCGAACATCCACTTCACAACGAACGGACGAACGGGACGTGACGTCTTCGAAGTAAGTGACGTGACACTCGTCTATGGTCGCCCTCTATTTGAAGACGTGCATTTTTACACGGGGCATGGAGAACGCGTCGCCATCGTCGGACCGAACGGGAGCGGGAAGTCTTCGCTGTTGAAGATATTGCTCGGTCAAGTCGTGCCGCAAGCCGGAACCGTAAAGCGAGCTGACCAAGCCAAAATCGGTTATCTATCACAACACATCATCTTCGATGAGTCGCATCGGTTGATTGAAGCGTTCCGAGACCGAATCGCGGTCGATGAAGGAAAAGCGAGACATCTCCTTGCTCAGTTTTTGTTCTATGGTCCGAGTGTATTTAAACCTGTCTCAAATTTAAGCGGCGGGGAGAAGATGCGCCTCATGCTTGCGATTCTCGTCCATGAAGAAATCAATGTCCTCGTCTTAGACGAGCCGACGAACCACCTTGATATCGAATCGAGAGAGGCACTTGAAGAAGCGCTCGAACGTTTCCCCGGAACGGTCGTTACCGTTTCCCATGACCGCTACTTCTTAAATAAATTGTTCCCCATCACGTATTGGCTCGACGGGACGATGACGCGGTTTGAAGGCAACGTCGCCTATGCCCTCGACAAATGTGGACAGGAATCGAAAGATGAACCTATTACGGAACACGTTAAACCATCGAAATCGGTGAAGCAGACGAAATCTACTCCTTCTACGATTGATGAAGAAGCTCACCTGACCCGATTAGAGGCAGAACACCAGGCATTGATCCATCAGATGAATGACCTGGATGATTTAGATGAATTGATGGCGTTACAACGACAAGTCGATGCACTGCAAGAAGAAATCGATGACGTGATGACACGTTTACTCGAATCGTTATAAAAAGAAGCGGCATCCCATCAAGGGCGCCGCTTCTTTTGCTCAAATCGAGTCTGTATGAGATAGCCAATGACCGCGATGGCCATCAACCCAATCGGGAATATGCGATAAAGACCTTCCATCGTTCCCGTGGTCAAAAGAATCATTCCACTCAGGAACGTCCCCAACCAATATAGCTTTGGCATATGATCCCTCCATCGGTTGCATTCATCCAATAGGATACCACAAGAAAAGCGCCCTCACTCGGCGCTTTTCTTGATTCTCTAGTCCCCGGACTTTCATCCAACCAAGCCCCGCTCGATTGACCGTCCCATCTATGATTTGGTTCGACTAGAGATGTCCAAGCCAGCGTGACGCATCATTCGAATCGGTTCATCATCCATTGGTTCACCAATTGTTTTTCATGACATAACATGAAATCGAACAGGTGACTCGTAGACATTTTGATTGAATGGGCACGATAGACTTGGCACCTATACTGTCCACTTCTGGCGCGGATCATGTGGAATTCCTTATACAAACAGTCTGTCTGGTATGCTTGCTCGTATGGCAAGCAGAGGCCGACGCATCATCGTTTGGAATACACGATTCACGCTCACATGGACTTTCCCATCCGCTTTCTGCGATCAGCTACAGGTGAAGAAAGTGCCTCCCCGTTCACCGACTCATTTCAGAAAGTGAATGGTTACATGTATACAATATCCGTTTTGAGTGGGATTCAATCCTCGTTCACGATTTCTCCATAATCCGATTTATACATAATGCGTCAGCGCGTAAGCGACCCCGTCCTCTTCCACATCTTTGGTAATGTGCGTGCTCAAATCTTTTAACGGGTCCACGGCATTCTCCATCGCAATCCTTGTCTCTGCTACTTCAAACATCGACACGTCATTCAAATTGTCTCCAATGGCAACGACATCATGCATGGCAATCTGATAATGCTCTGCTAGCTGCTTTAGCGCCGCTCCTTTACTCGCATGAGGATGTCCAATCTCAATTTTCGTCCAACCCGCTGTTGTGATCAAAATGTCGTTCCGTGGTTCATAAACGTTGCGCAAGCGGTGTAGCTTTTGGCGATCGAACGAGTAGACAAACACCTTGTACACCTCATCTCGTGCAAAGTCGATGTCTTCCATCGAGTCCATGTACGTCAGACCAAACTGCTCATTTTGAATTTCAATCTCACGTTCTGCCCATTCACGAGTGAATGATTGATCGTGCGGCAACACTTCATCGAGTTCCCGCTTCAATAAGTCGCTTCCCGAACGAAGCACCTTCACGCCCGCATTCGTATAAAATTCGACGTACGCATCGTCTGCTTTCGCGATTTCCCATAGCTCATTTACGATTGTTTGGTCCATCGCATGATAGTAAATTCGCTCGTTCTCATAAAAGCCGATTGCTCCGTTACCTGACAAAATCGGACAGACGAGATCACTTCGCTTCAACAGTTCTTCGATATCATGGATAGAGCGTCCTGAACAAATAGCGACGATATCACCATTTTCTTGTCGACGACGAATCGCTTCCTGGTTCGCCTCTGTAATCACACCCGTGCGCGATAACAGTGTCCCATCTAAATCAATTGCAATCAATTTCATAGCATTCCCTCCTCTTTGGTTCTTTTCCCGATTCAAGTATGTAAAACACGATAAAACGCACCTCCTGTTTGCAATATGGAGATTAGGGAACCGTTTATTAGCGCTACATAATATTTTTTGAAAGGAGACATCTATGAAAGATTCTACACAAAAGCCACGTTTGAATCGCGTCTTTTACATTTCATCAAGTTTGATTGCCTTACTCGTTCTATTTGGAGCCATCGCTCCAACCTCGTTTGCTTCAATCGCAGGATCTATTTTTAACTTTACGACTCGCTCGTTTGGTTGGTTTTATTTACTGTCCGTCTTCTTGTTTGTGCTTTTTTTAATCTTTTTAGCGTTTAGTAAATACGGAAAAATCCGTCTCGGGAAAGATGACGACCGTCCCCAATACCCGTTCTTCACTTGGATCGGTATGTTATTCTCCGCTGGGTTTGGTGTCGGACTCGTCTTTTGGGGTGTTGCCGAGCCGATGAGTCATTTCTTCACGCCACCGTACGCGGATACGGAGGCACTGACGGTTGAGGGAGCACGTCTTGCGATGGCCTATTCGTTCTTCCATTGGGGTGTCAGTCAGTGGTCCGTCTTTGCGATTGTCGGACTGATCATCGCCTACTTCCAGTTCCGTCGTAATGCGGACGGACTCATCTCGACTAGCCTTTCACCGCTTATAAAAGAGCGACCGTACAAACAACCGTTGAACCAGACGATTGATATTTTAGCGGTCATCGCCACTGTCATGGGTGTCGCGACATCACTTGGTTTAGGCGTTCTTCAAATCAATGGCGGACTGAACAGCGTATTCGGGCTCCCGAACACCGCTTGGATGCAAGTCGCCATCATCGTCGTCTTGACCGCCCTCTTTTTAACATCGACGACGACAGGGCTCGATCGCGGCATCAAGTGGTTGAGTAACATCAACTTAGGGACCGCACTCGTCTTGATGGTGTTTGTCTTCTTTGCCGGTCCAACCATCTTCATCCTAGAGACCCTCACCCTTGGCTTAGGTGACTACTTACAGAATTTCATTCGCTATAGTCTTCGTCTACAACCGTATCAGCAAGGGACGTGGGTCCGAGACTGGACAATCTTTTACTGGGCGTGGGCCATCGCTTGGTCACCGTTTGTCGGAGCGTTCGTCGCACGTGTCTCACGAGGACGCACCATTCGCGAGTTCATCGTCGGTGTCCTCATCGTTCCTCCGTTCATCGCACTCTTATGGATTGCTGTATTTGGAGGCACCGCCCTCCATTTAGATTTATTCGAAGGGACTTCCATCGCCGAAGCCGTCAATGCAGACGTGACGAGCGCATTGTTTGTGACGTTTGCCGAGCTGCCATTCAGTTTCATTCTTTCAGTGTTGTCGATTCTTTTGATTTTGACGTTCTTGATCACGTCGGCAGATTCTGCTACCTATATCATCAGCAGTATGACGACAAATGGTAGCTTGAATCCTCCTCTACCCGTTCGCATCGCCTGGGGTGTTCTGTTAGGAGGAATCGCCGCCGTTCTATTGATTGCGAGTGGGTTGGAAGGACTTCAAACCGCATCATTGATTTCCGCCTTGCCGTTCACCATCATCCTTTTATTGATGGTCTTCACACTATTCAAGCTACTCCGACAAGAGAATATACGAAAAATAAAATAAGCTACACTCCTAAACGCTCAAGATTACGCTTGAGCGTTTTTTAGTTTGACTCGCCGACACCTCGTTGTTTGTTGACTTCCTCATAACCGATTGCTACGATTTTGACAACGTACAAGCTTTAAAAGGGGGAAATGGGGATATGAACGATTTCACACGTGCCTACGCACAACAACTAGACAAACAAGACCCGCTCGCATCGTATCGGGAAGAATTTTATTTACCGGAAGACGGAATTTATATGGATGGAAATTCACTCGGTCTCTTATCGAAACGAGCCGAGCGCACACTCCTTGAATCGCTTGCGGACTGGAAAGAGCTCGGGATTGACGGCTGGATGTCCGGGCGTCACCCTTGGTTCAACTTGTCCGAAGAATTGGCCGCACTGAACGCACCGCTCATCGGAGGAAAGCCGGAAGAAGTGATGGTCACCGGTTCGACGACCGTGAACTTACATCAACTCGTCGCTTCTTTCTTTAAACCAGAAGGCAAACGTACGAAAATTTTGGCAGACGCCCTCACGTTCCCGTCTGACATTTACGCTTTGAAAAGTCAGCTCGAACTGCGCGGACTCGATCCTTCAGAGCATCTCGTTCAAGTCGACAGTCCGGATGGGCGTTTCTTAGTAGAAGACGACTTGATTGCCGCGATGACCGACGAGATCGCCCTCATCGTATTGCCGACCGTCCTCTATCGGAGCGGTCAGATTTTAGACATGCCGCGTCTGGCGAAAGCGGCGCACGAACGTGGTATTTTAATCGGATTTGATGCTTGTCATTCCGTCGGTGCCATCCCTCACGACTTCCACGACTGGGGTGTCGACTTCGCTTACTGGTGCAACTATAAACATTTGAACGGTGGTCCGGGAACGGTCGGTGGCTTATTCGTACATGAACGTCACTTCGGCACGACACCAGGACTCGCTGGATGGTTCGGTTCACGCAAAGACAAACAGTTTGATATGGATCATACGATGACACCGGCTGAACATGCCGGTGCGTTCCAAATCGGGACACCACACGTCATGAGCCTCGCTCCCCAACTTGGTGCCCTCGAGATGTTTAACGAGGTCGGGATGGAAGCGATTCGTCAAAAATCACTCGCCCTCACGACATATATGATGGAGTTGATTGAAGACATGCTCGCACCACACGGGTTCTTCATCGGAAGCCCGACGGAAACACGTCAACGCGGTGCCCACTTGAGTCTCGAGCACCCAGAGGCGGCACGCATCTGTAAAGCATTGAAAAAACATCACATCATCCCTGATTTCCGAGCACCGAACATCATCCGTCTCGCACCGGTTGCATTGTATAACACGTTTACCGACGTGTATGACGTGATCGTGACGTTGAAGAAAATCATGGATGACAAAGAATATGAGGCGTTCGAGAACGTCCGCGAAGTGGTCGCATAAGGGGGAACTGTGATGAGTGAACGTATGGAACATAAAGTGGAAAAAACGATTCAAACCGACTTCTCTAAAGATATGTCGTACGGGGACTATCTCCAGCTCGACCCAATTTTATCGAGCCAGCATCGCCTTTCCGACCATCACGATGAGATGCTCTTTATCATCATCCATCAGACGAGCGAGTTATGGATGAAGCTCATCTTGCATGAATTGACGGCAGCCACGACGGCCATCACGAACGGGGAGCTCGAGCGCTCATTCAAAATGCTCGCTCGCGTCTCAAAAATCCAGCAGCAACTCATCCAGTCATGGGGCGTCCTCGCGACATTGACACCGGCCGAGTATTTAGAGTTCCGAGACCAACTCGGCTCTTCATCTGGTTTTCAGTCTTATCAAAACCGACAGATTGAATTCGCGCTCGGCTTCAAAAACGCACGAACGCTCAGCGTCTATGCGCATGATGAAAAACTATATCCGCTGCTCGAAGGGTCACTTCAAGCACCTAGCATTTATGACGTGACCGTCCGTGAGATGCATCGCCGTGGTCTTCCGATTGATGCGAACGTGCTCGAACGAGATGTCACACAGGACTGGGAATGGAACGAGAGTGTCGAGAAGGCATGGGTCGAGGTCTATCGCGACGTCGACACGTATTGGGACTTGTATGAGCTCGGTGAAAAACTACTCGATATCGGGAGCCAACAACAGATGTGGCGCTTCAACCATATGAGTACCGTAGAACGCATCATCGGACAGAAGATGGGAACAGGCGGCTCGTCCGGTGTGAACTACTTGCGCCGTGTGCTCGATCATCGTTTCTTCCCAGAGCTTTGGACAGTCCGAACATCATTATAAGAGGAGCTGAACGAAATGACATGGATTGATGTATCCCAACCGCTTCATGCCGATGTGACGACATGGCCGGGAGACACGAAGTTTTCGTACGAGATCGCTTGGCCGATGGCACAGAGCGGTTCAGTGAATGTCGGGAAAGTGACGATGAGTTTACATGTCGGGACGCATATCGATGCCCCGTTTCACTTTGACGACCACGGGAAGCGCGTCATCGACCTCGACCCTTCCCTCTATATCGGCCCAGCCCGTGTCATTCATATGCCGCATAAGACAAAAATTGAAGCATCTGATTTAGATGGTCATGACTTGACCGGGGTCGAACGCCTCATTTTGAAGACAGATGGTTGGCCAGATAAGAGTGTCTTCCCAGAGACGATTCCTGAACTGACGCCGTCTCTTGCCGATCGTCTCGGAGAACTCGGAATCTTTTTAATCGGACTCGACTTGCCTTCCGTTGATGCGATTGACAGTAAAGAGATGGGTGCCCATCATGCGTTAGCACGAAATGGTGTCCATATATTAGAAGGGCTCGTCCTAGACGACATTTTACCGGGAGATTATGACTTGAACGCCGTCCCGCTCCCAATCGTCGAAGGTGACGGAAGCCCCGTTCGTGCACTGCTTCGCCCCATGTCGTAAAGAGATAGCCGGAATCGGCTGTCTCTTTTTTGATTAGACAGGGATAGTCCAACGTTTGGCGAAATAGATGACATACGTGATGAAAGGAGGCAGATCGGATTTGCGACGCATCTTATCTACACTACGAAACGGTCTGCATACGTACCGTTACGACCTCATCGCCTTGACGATTATGCTGGCATGCATCCTTGCCTATGCGTACCCACTCTTTTCGTCGGGGATGGTCGTCTTTAGTGATATCGCTTTCGGTCTATCGTCCGACCGTTATATCGAAGAGATTTTTGGTGCCTGGAATGAACGATGGAGCACGACGACATTGTTGAATGTGCCTCGACTCGTCTTCATCGCACCACTGTATGGATTGAGTTTATTGTTCGGTGCATCTGGACCATTTTTAATCAAGTCATTCATCTTGACGTTGCTCATCGTTTCGGCACTCAGCATGTATGCACTCGTCAAACGACTTCATTCGATTTATATCACGAAACACTTTCAGTTGATGACGCTTTTGACATTCACGCTTGCTGGGCTCTTTTACGCGTTGAACCCGTGGATCATCACACGCATTCAACATATTTATCTCCTGTGCGGCTATGCGCTGTTCCCGTTCGCACTTCTACTCTTCTTTAACTTGTTTGATCCAAAATTCCGGCGTCAGTTGGATCCAGACTTTTCGTTTAACAAGCGACTCTCACCGAGAATCTGGATTGATGCCATCGGGTTGTCCGTTGTGTTCATGTTCATGTCTGCCGGAATCCATTACTTTTTCTTCTCGGCCATTTATATGGGCATCATGCTCGGTCTGATTGTGCTCAAAACACTTTGGACCGAGCGGAAGACGCTATTGTTCAAATCGTATTTCTTCTATTATGTCCGCCTGATCACAGTGGTCGGGTTCGTGTTCATTTTATTCAACGGCTACTGGTTCTTCATGTATGTCGGGTCTATCCTGTTCGGGGCCCAGGCGTCCCAACATAATATTAACGTCACCGAGACGTTGATGCTGTTCAGTCGAAACTCGTCGATTGAGAACGTATTGTATACCATCAGTTATTGGTGGCCGATGTTCGACTTGCATACACTTCCACTGACGTTTTGGGTGGCCGGAGGAATCTTGCTCTTCTTCATCGGAATCGGTCTTCTCGGAAGCTACAAACGACCGATTCACCTGTTCTTCGGCTTACTCGGCATCGGTTTGATCATCTTTGCGACTGGAACGTATGAATGGGTCGCGACAGCGTTCGTCGCGCTCGTCACGTACACACCGTTGATCGGTCCGATGTTTCGCGACCCGAACAAGCTCGTCGGTCTATTGATTGTCAGTTACAGCTTGCTGCTTTCTCTTGGAATCGGGATTGTCGATGCCAGACAGTCTAAGGCGATTCCTCGACCGCTCTATCGCGGTATCCTTTTCATCGGCAGTTTTGTCGCGTTGATTCTTTTTATAAATCCGTATCGCACCGTGTATATGGAAGGTTTTTATAAGCCAATCGACGTGCCTGAAGAATACGCGACCGTCCAAGAAGAAATCGATGGGAAGTGGCTTCAGTTCCCAGTTGCCGATGAGATGACCCAGCCCATCACTGGTGTGGCGACACCAAGATGGAACCAAAATCCCGCACTCGGCGAGACGGTCAAACCGACCGGAGACTTCCATGTGTACAGTTCGCTTGAAAATACAGTATTCCATCATGAAGGGTCGACTCCAGCGATTCGCTATCTGTTTTCACTCTTACAATACTTGCTCGATACAGGTCGTTCAGACGAAGCAAGTAATTTGATCAAAGTGTTCGGTGTCGACCAGTTCGCATATCGCGATGAATATTTAGGGATGGAAGAGCGACAGCAGTTCAACTTAGAAATACTCGCATCGCAACGTGATTTACTGCGGACGAAACAAGTCGGTCTATTCACCTTGTTCGATGTCGTCGCACCGCTCACCGATCGGACCGTCCCACAGCTCATCGTGACGCCTTACGGAATCGATCGTTCCATCACATATGGAACGCTTCCTGGATATGAGCAAGGGAAGCAATCGATTTTATTCACGACACAGCGACATAGTGAGGACTTTGATTGGATTCGTCCGGGTGATGCAATCGAGATGATCGAACAGAAAGACATACTGCTCAGTCAGGTACCCGACGACTATTATTGGAAGCCATTTGAGGCAATCGATTCCGCCAACCCGTTCCTCACATGGGGC
Organism: Exiguobacterium sp. USCH10; assembly: GCF_037619445.1. Taxonomy (GTDB): domain Bacteria; phylum Bacillota; class Bacilli; order Exiguobacteriales; family Exiguobacteriaceae; genus Exiguobacterium; species Exiguobacterium aestuarii_A. Next base: position 202,658 of record NZ_JAQPZO010000003.1, read on the forward strand.
AAGACCCTTTTCGCGAACAGCGACTGGCGTTGGTATCAACAAACACAAGGTGTGAAGGATCCCGCGTTCGACCTTGATTTCGGAGACGGTGTCGGCCTTTCGTTCGCCTCTGCCCGAATCGATGCCCCACCGTACGAGCTCGACGATTTGCCGACGAAACAAGTCGCATCGTTCAACTCGATGCTTGAGGATGAAACGTTCTTCAAAGCGGATAATCCGGATATCGTCGACTTGTCACCTAACCCGTTGTCTTCAACGAACGACTTGCCACTTCTTCAAGCAGAGGTCGCCAAGGGAGACCCGAACTACATTTGGCAAGTCGCAAAGTCCGGTCTGTTGCCGGCACTCCCGAATAACGCCTATCGTTTCGATATCGTCGCATCGGGTCGAGGGGTCGATCGCTTGCACGTGAAAGTCCGTTTCTTCGATTCATCCGGTGAAGAAATCGACCAGACTTACGTCGTCGCCCCGAGAGATTCTGGGAATTTAGACGGGATTCATCTTCGCGGGGAATACGTAACGCCACGGGCTGCCGAGACGATGCGAATCGACTTACTAAGTTATCAAAAACCAGAACGGAAGACGTACTGGTGGATTCACGATGTTCAAATCGAGAGCTTCGAGTCACACATGGTACCGAACACGTTCTCCATTACGAAAGAGACACCGCCAGGCCGCTACATCGGATTCGCGCGTGTCTTGATGAATCAGAGTGGCGGACAGCTTGACATCACAATCAATGATGACGAGCAAATCGTTGAAACGATCCGACAAACGGGGGCAAGGCTTGAGTGGGTACCGCTCGGTCTACACGAAATCGAGACGAATGAGACGACCATCACCGTCGAGAATACGGTCGGTTTCAATGCCATTCAAAACATCGTCTTCTTACCTGAGGAAGAATGGAAGACGTTACAGCAGTCACTCCAAAACGTATTAGAACCCACGAACACCTTCATGGTTCTCGAAGGTGAACAAGATTTCGATTATAACGGGACAATCCAGTCCGAGCGCAACTACCCGTCTCTCAGTTTCGGGAAAGGCGTCTCACTCACATCCGGTACGTTGTCTCGTACAATCGATGTGGCAGAGCCTGGTGATTACCGTTTCCACATCAACCTGACACCTCCTGTTTCGACAGATGGGACGATTCGCTTACGCCTCCTGCAGGACGAAGAAGTTGTCCAAGAAGAGACGATTGGCGTCACGGTGATGCAACAACTGCCTGATGTAAAAACGAATATCGGCACACAGACGGTCACGTATGATTCCTTGCGCCGTGACTTCCCATACCAACTTCAATCACTCGAAGATGTGCATACGACCTTGAAACGGTGGACACCGAATACATTCGAGATGGAGCCAGGATCATATACGCTCGAGTTGACCGTAGACAGTAACGTGCCGTCACGAATCGAGTTGGAGGACTTACGGAAGTTCGACCCGAACGAGATTGTCGTGACCGAACCACTCGCGACACCTGAAGCTGCCGCCACGTGCGCGACCTGTGTATCGATTACAGACGATATGTTCGAGTCGACGGTGGAAGATGATACGTTTATCGCATCTTACGAACCGACCTGTTCCTGTGACTGGTATATCTTCGCATCGGAACAAATCGAGGCACTTCCCGATCGAGAATATTTGGTCGCATTTGACGCACGGAGCGAACAGATTCGAAATCGACATGTGAAGATGTATTATCTCGATGAGGAACGTCGCGTAATTGGGACCGACTTCATCAGTGAAGTAGAAGAGTATCGGAAATCGACATGGAACCACTATGAACAGATCTTGATCCCACCGAAGGGTACTGACTCGATGCAGCTTCATATTTGGGCGCGTGGAAATGTTGAAAATGCAGGACGACTGGAGATGAAGAACTTGAACGTCGTCCGCTACGATCACCTTCTCCTGACCGACCAAGTGACCGTCGAGGAAGTGACCGAACGTCCGCTACTCGCTACAACAGACGCCGAATCACTCGATGTGACGCGAAGTGTCATGAAGCGGACGGTCTCTCACGAAGATTCACTCGGCCGCTTCACGTTAAACGACTCCCCGTCCCCATTGTTCGAGCTCTCGACCAGTGAAGGAGCACAGCGCGGTGAAGTCGCATTGAATGGCGTGACACAACTGTACATGTCCTCTGAAAGTGACGTACAGGTGAATGCCGTCTTACGTCTCGTCTACTTCGCGGGCATGATCCTTCTGTTACTCGCCACACCTGTCTCGTTCTTCTTCTATTGGAATGCGCGGCAGGAAGAGCCGCTCCTCCGCCGAGTACGACAACGATTTAAGAAAGGGTGACGGCTCATGCTTCGGACTTTACTGCTCACGACTTTTTTGAGCTGCATGATGATTCTTAGCGCTTGTACGATGGGTGACGAAGACAGTGTGATTGAAGACAGACAAGGCAACACCCTATGGATTGCGCCATCTCATCAAGACCCTGAGGAACAGTATGTGCTACGGGAGGTGACACTTACTTCGTCGACGATTGTCGACGGGAAACCCAACCACCTTGATACACTGAACGTCGGAGATGTCATCACGATTGAATATACAGAGACGGACTCTTCGATCGCTGAATCAATCACCCACGAATAAGCCCAAACGAAAGCCCACGTCCAATAAACGACGTGGGCTTTATGCGTGATGTGCGTTTATCGTCTTGCCCGACTGACAGCTCGCTGTCGTCGTAAAAGAAGGGCCATCGTCTTGAGGAACGCAATTGAGTCTTTCACGAGGTCGACGTGAGACCCTTCCCGCTCGATACAAGTCACCGGCTGTTGATAGACGCGGAGACGCTCTTTTTTGGCGGCGTACATCATCTCTAAATCGATGGCGAATCCACTCGTCGCGCTCAAATACGGAAGTAGCCGTGGAATCGCTCGGCGATTGATGATTTTGAGACCCGTCTGAGAATCCGACACACCTTCTGGCAAGAACGGTTTTGTGATGGTTCGTTTTGCGAAACTGACAAACTTTCGAACAAGGCTTCGGTCTTCAATCGTCAAATCTTTCGTCCCGATGACGATATCGTAATAATCATTTTCCGCGATACTGAGCAGTTGAGCGATGTCATCGACTTTGAACGAATTGTCCGCATCGACGAACACATAATATTCGCTCGAGATATGCGTCATCCCTTCGATAAAGAGACCCGCTTTTTTCGTATTCTGCTTCAACTCATACATCTTTAAATAATCAATTTTGAACAACGTGTCTGTCGCGTCCATGACGATGTCACGATACTCCTGTAACAAGCGTTTCGATTGGTCGGAGGAGGCATCGTCTACAAAATAGATGGACCCGTGTAAGTAGTTTCGTTCAATCATTTTGGTAAGAGATGTCAAAAAAGCATGAATGTGTGAAAACCGTTTCTCTTCGTTGAAAATTGGTAATATAAAGGCTACAGTCCCTTTTTTTACAGCATATTCTGGATGAATGATATTTTGAATTTCAGCTAACAGTTCATCTGCATATTCTTCTCTATAATAAAATATTCTAAATATCCCATTCCCTAACAATTGGTTGAAGGGGAAGTTTCCTTTATGTCGAATAACGTCATCAATCCACAGAATCGACGACTGGGGATGATACGTCCGTAACGCTGCCGCCACTTTCAAACCCGTTTCATGGTCAACACAATCAATCACGTACACTTTAATTTGATCTTTCATAGCACGAATGTCTGGTGAAATCGTCTGTTCAGATGATGCACCTGATTCAGAGATGATCAGTTCGTAGTGCGGAATAGACGAAGCATACGGAATATTTCGTTGTTGATCTGTAAAAATCACTACTTTACCTTTATCCATCACATTGTCCTCCTTTTAAGATTGATGAATTGAAAGAGGTGATTGTATGAAAGCTGTCATGAGCCGTTATTCGATTTTACTCATCTTCCCTGTTCTTGATGCGTTACTAAATATCATCAATTATTCATATCATTTCTTCTTAGCCCGCGGGCTAACGAGTCAAGACTATGGTCTCTTAAACGCATATCTCGCCCTTCTTGGACTGTTACTTATTATCGGGAGTGCCGTCCAATGGATCGTTACTCGAAACTTAGGACAACAAATCGCGACCGATTATCGGTATATCGAACGGGTCATCCTGCTCGTCGCGATGGGTTTATCCAGTGTACTCTTTATACTTATCCCATATATTCTTCCTTTATCTAGGATTAACCTCTTTTTACTTGCAGTTACAGTATTTTTCCATATTCTCGTGTCATTCCGGCGTGGGGTCTTGCAGGCAAATGAACGATTTTATGCCCTCACCCTTTCTTATTACGTTGAAGCCATTGTGAAAGTGGGCGTCACGTGGATTTTTCTCGAACAGCTCGATATTACGCTCGCTTTGATCGGGATTTTGATCGGCATGATTCTCACATATGGACTCAGTATATGGCAAACTCACTTCCCAGAAACGGCTGGTGACAAACAGTTCCATGGTTTGTTCCAACTCATCCATGTGCAGATTGTCATGACACTCTTCTTCTCGGTCGACAGCTTACTCGTCACCTTATTCTTTCCATCTTTAGTCGGAGATTATTCCGTCAGCCTACGCTTTAGTCAGCTCGTCTTGTTCGTCTGTCTGTCGATTTTCCAAGTCCTTTTGCCACGTCTGAGCCGGGCGGCCGAGACGGATTCATTCCTATCGTTTGAGCGCACCGTATTCCGATTATTATTGGCTGCTCTCGGAATCATCACCATCGTCTATTATTTGGTCATTCCGTCGGTTGTACCGATTTTCTTCGGTCAAGGATATGACGAGGCAGGTTATTTCGTACGCTATATGATTTTCACCTATATTGGCATCATCATCGTGCAATATGAGGCGATGTTGCAATTTATCTTACGAAACAATCGGTATTTGCGTTGGTACTGGTCGCTACTCTTCGTCTTTCTCGTTGCCTTATTCCTATTCCGGCAATCGATGGAGGTGTGGCTTTTGGCGCAAGCGGTCGTCTTACTCGGAGGGTCTCTACTCCTTCGTTTCCGCTTCCATTCTGAGCGACGCCAACAATTCAAGGAGGAATCGTGATGAAACCCACTATATTATGTTTATCTTGGCGAGACATCAATCATCCGAAAGCAGGAGGAGCCGAAGTATTCACGCATGAGATGCTGGCTTACGTGGCCCCTCGTTACAACATTATCCATCTATCTCCTCATATCGAAGGACGTGATGACGAAGAATGGATTGATGGTGTTCGTTATATTCGCTCCGGTACAGACATGACGAGCATCGTAGAGGCACGGCACTACTACAAAGCGCACGAAGAGGAAATCGATCTCGTCCTCGACCAAATGAATACACACCATTACTTCACGCCCTTCTATGTGCCGGCACATAAACGTGTTCTCTTCATCCACCAATTGACGCGTGAGATTTGGCGAATCAACCTACCACCTCCTGTTTCATGGGTCGGGGCATGGACGGAAACGATTCGTCTGCGTCTCTATCGGCAAAACGATGTCTTGACTGTCAGTCAGTCGACGGCGGATGATCTCGTCGCCGTCGGAATTCCCGAGTCGCACATCACGATTTTGCCGGAAGGACTCAATTTCACGCCGTGGCCAGAAGAAGAATGGTTTGAGAAAGAAGAACATCCTACGTTCTTATACGTCGGGCGCATGTCCGCCTATAAAGGAATCAACGATGCCGTCAAGGCATTCGTATCCATCAAACGCGATTTCCCAACCGCACAACTGTGGATCATCGGGAAGAAGAACGAGGCGTACATCGCCGAACAACTTGATCCGATCACTCCTGAGGATGTACGTTCGGATATTCATTACTTCGGATTCGTCAGTGAAGAAGAGAAACTCGAACGCATGAGTCGAGCGACAGCCCTCCTCTTTCCATCCCGTCGTGAAGGCTGGGGTTTGACCGTCAGCGAAGCCGCTGCGGTCGGAACACCGACCATCGTGTACGATGCGCCGGGACTTCGGGACGCGGTTCAGTATGGAAAACTCGGGTACATGACGATGGCACAGACCGCGGAGGCACTCGCGCTCGAGATGAGACGCTGTTTGAACGATCAAGATCACTATGAGGTCGTGAGACGTGATGCCCATGCATTCTCAAAAACACTGCAATGGAGTCGCACCGGTGCGGCATTTGAACAATGGTTGAATCAAAAGTTAGGAATCTTGATTCAGGAAGGGAGAACATCATGATTGGAATCGCGATGTCTACGTATTGTAACGAGGAAATCATTCGGGAAACGATTCAGTCCATCCAACAACAAACGGCCGAGTTTGTCTGTGTGATCGCAGATGACGGCTCGACCGATCGAACAGTCGAGGTCATGCGAGAGTTGACTGTAGACGATGACCGCTTCATCATCCTATCGCTTCCTCACGGTGAGCGTGGCATCGCCCGTAAAGAGGCAATCGGTCGCCTTCGGGAACTCCACGTCGACGTCTTGTACGTCATCGACTCGGACATGGTGTTGACCGAAGGATTGTTGACGAGTTGTCTACTTTACCTCCAACATCACGAAGATGTCGGGGCGCTCGTTATCCCAGAAGAGGCGTATAGCACGTACACCAATTTCTTCTCCAAAGTGAAGGTGTTTGAACGGAACCTCTTCCAAATCCCAGAAGAACGGATTGACGACCGCTCCATCGAGGCGGCACGGTTTTGGCGGATGGAAGCGTACGAGGCATCAGGCGGGATCAACCCCGCTCAAATCAGTTTTGAAGAGACGCAACCGACCATTCGTTACATCCAACAAGGCGGGATCATCCGCCGCGCCACCTTCACCGCGGTGAAACATAACGAGAAGGAAGTGACGCTACAAAATCTACTCGAGAAGAAGCGCTATTACTTCCAAGTGATGCCGCAAACGCTCGAGACAGAGGAAGGTGGGTTCCGGAAAGCACTCGCTCGCTGGTATTTCTTCAGACCGGTGCTCTATCATCCGTCCAACCTCAAAAAATATAGACGACACCCTGTATTAACATTAGGGGTCGCCTACATGTACCTTCGATTAACGATGATCGGGGTATCGCAACTCTTTACCCACAAGTTCGGGAAGAACGATCCCTTGACTGATACAAAATAAATTCTCCGTATTGCGTCGGGATGACGAACCGTTTCAGCTCGTTCGTCTCCCCTGATTCGAACGGGACGACAAGATTTTCCGAGCTGACCAATTCTCCGCTCTCATAAAACAGACAGTATGCCTGTCCAAGATCGTCTAGAAACTCCGTCAACATGTCTGCGACTTGGTACTTGTTCGTCTTCATGTTGACGGCTTGTTGACCGACATCCTTGATGACGCGGATCACATACTCATCGATTTTCATCGGTTTTGTCATGATGCGCTTGACGTTTCCATAATTGACAGCCGCAATCAACGTATGGGTATGCGTGTAGTCCGTCAATACGATTTGATGAATGAGCGGAAACTTTTTCTTCACATACGATAATAGTTCGACCCCGTCCGTATGGGGAAGTCGTAATTCGGTGATGACGACATCGATGTCGCTCGACTCTAAAATCTCGATTGCTTCCGTCGCTTCCGTCGCTTCAAAAATGAGTTCTCCTTCTTTTATCAACAGACGAGCCAACGTCTTACGCGTATGCTCGTGCGGTTCGACGAGTAAGTAATTTGCCATGTTGTGTACCTCCAAAATTTTAATCGAGAAAGGGTGTCACGAAATGAAACTACTCTTACTATCAGGTGGATCAGGAAAGCGTCTTTGGCCACTTTCAAACGATATCAACTCGAAACAGTTCATTCGATTACTGGATGACGGTCAAGGTGCCAAACAATCGATGATTGAACGGGTCTTCTCACAACTAAGTGACATGCAATTAGATCGGGATGCCTTTATTTTAACAAACGCGCTTCAACGCGATGCCATCGTTTATCAAATCGGGACCGACGCCAATATCATCACCGAACCGAGTCGTCGAGATACTTTCCCTGCCATCGTCCTTGGCGCTAGTTATTTGAACGAACAACGTGTCGACCCAGATGAAACGGTACTCGTGATGCCGGTCGATGCTTATGTCGACCTTCGTTTTTTTGAATATTTCCCTCAAGTCGATGAAGCGGTACAAGCGAGTGACGATGCCTTACATCTGATTGGGGTCACTCCCCTCCACCCGACATCGAAATACGGATACATCGTCCCAGACGAAACGGCTCAAATCTCCTCCGTTCGCTTGTTCCAAGAAAAACCGACCGTTGATGTGGCGGAACAGTTGATTGAACAAGGTGCATTATGGAACTGTGGAATCTTCGCTTGTAAGTTGCACTTGTTGCTCGATGAACTGACGGAACGAAACTTGCCGACGACGTATTCAGAACTCACGACCCGCTACGATGATTTAGAAAAAACGTCGTTCGACTATGCCGTCGTCGAACATGCGGAGTCCGTGTTCGTCCATCGTTACGATGGGGATTGGAAGGACCTAGGAACATGGAATACCTTGACGGAAGAAATGACGTCCACCACCCACGGTCAGGTTGAGTTGTTCGAGTCGACGAACACACATGTCATCAACGAGTTGAATCTTCCGTTGATCGGAATCGGGCTCGAAGATCTCGTCGTCGCCGTCAACGCGGACGGGATTCTCGTCTCGACGAAAGATGCGACGCCGCAGTTGAAAGATTATCTAGCCTCCTCTGACGACTATCCAAAGTTTAAATGGAAGCGCTGGGGACAATCCGAAGTGATTCATCACGAGACGCTCGCGGACGGTCATCACAGTGTGACGCGACGGATGCTCGTTCAGGCTGGGAAAGAACTCAGCTATCATTATCACGAAGCGACTGATACGATTTGGACGATGCTTCAAGGTACGGCTACCGTCACAATTGACGGACAATCGTTTGAGGCGAAGCCGACCGACGTCATCTCGATTCAACGCGGTGCGGCTCACACGCTCAAAGCTCATGAAGACGTCGTGTTCATCGAGGTTCAGTATTCAAACGATTGGACACTCGACGATGCTTGTCCTGTGCCGTCTCCACTTGATAAACAGTATTGACGCGATGCGTTGTTGGAACAGGGACTTCACTTGTGACGATTTCCACCTTCCCGGTGAACAAGTGAGGTCCTGTTCCTTTTGGAACGAAATAGTGCTCTCCTGCTCGGATGGCTTGGACGCCATCTTCACCTTGCACGAAACCTTCACCCGAAACGACCGAGATCACTCGGAACGTTTCCGATTGTTCTAAAATCGCGGGGGTACCATTCACTTGGTGTCGCATGATTTTGAAAGATGGTTTTGAAATCAATTCGGTCGTCAACGCATCTTTTAAATCTGTCCGTACGAGTTCGTCTGTCCGACGATCCGGAATGTTCATCACTTCCACGGCTTTCTCGATATGAAGCTCACGAAGACGACCCGCGTCATCCACTCGATCAAAATCGTAAAGACGATATGTCCGGTCACTCGTCTGTTGAATTTCAAGTAACACGACACCCGGACCGAGGGCATGAACGGTTCCGCTCGGGATGTAAATGAAGTCACCTTTTTTCACGGCTTGCGTCTTTAGACGAGTCGCCCATTCTTTTTGTTGCACACATGTATAGACCTCTTGTTTCGTTCGGAACGTATGGCCGACGATAATCTCGGCATTCGGTTCTGCGTCTAACACGTACCAGCACTCTTCTTTCCCAAACTCTTCTTGTTCGAGACGTTGCGCCTGCTCATCGTTCGGATGAACCTGTACCGATAAATAGGCACGCGCGTCGAGTAGTTTGACGTGTAACGGAAACGTCGCGAATGGATACGGACCGAATAGTTCTAAACGGTGGGCATCCCATAAATCCGCGAGCGTCTGTCCTGCAAATGGTCCGTTCTCAAATGTGGTCATTCCGCTCGGATGTGCGGAGGCAGCCCAACACTCGCCAATCTTCCCTTCCGGTAACGAAAGATGAAATAACGTCTCTAGCTGACGACCACCCCAAATACGTTCTTTAAACACCGGTTTGAGTTTATACATATGTGCTGCGTTTCTCAAAAAGAAGAAACGACTCCCCCTTCCTGTATTTTACCTAGATATACCCTTAAAAAGGGAGAAAATATCCAATTGTTGAAGAGGGATATGTGAACATTTAAAAACCTCACGAGCTCTACCCGAAATCAAGGCATCGTGAGGTTTCATCTTCCTTATTTGATTAATTCGAGTTCGACCGGGATGTTCTCTTCCACCGTTTCACCCTTCAAATGATTGATTGCCGCTTCTACACCCAATTTACCAATCTCAGCTGGTTTTTGGGCAACCGTTGCTGCCATCGTCCCACCTTCGACCGCTTTGACCGCATCGTCTGTTGCATCGAATCCGATGACTTTCACGTCACTCATTCCAGCCGCTTCAAGTGCTTGAACAGCACCGAGTGCCATCTCATCGTTATGTGCGAATACAGCGACGATGTCTTTATTGTCTTGTAAAATATTCTCCATGACCGTTAATCCTTCTGCACGGTCAAAGTTTGCAGATTGTTTTGCCACGACTTCCAATTTCCCATCGATTGCTTCGTTGAATCCTTGTCCACGGTCACGTGTCGCTGACGCTCCCGGAATCCCTTCGAGTTCGACGACTTTTTGACCTTCGCCTACGAGTTCGACCATATAGTCACCCGCCAACTGTCCACCTGCGACGTTGTCTGAAGCGACGTGTGCGACCACTTCACCAGTCTCTGCGTTACGGTCTACCGTGATGACCGGAATGCCCGCGTCATTTGCTGCCTGTACCGCTGCACCGACTGCTTCTGAATCTGTCGGGTTGATGAGAATCAAATCCATTCCTTTTTGAATCATTTACTTCGAGCACGACATCCCCGAGCGTTGCCGTACGCGTCGGATATCGTTCACCAATCTCACGTCCGACCATGTCGCGTACGGTTTCCTCAAAAGAGTGTCCGAAATTATGCGGTTCGAGATGGACTGTCCGTCCCGAAGCACGTTGATTCGATCACACAAGTCAAAAATTTCTTCCATGCGGTGAGAGATATAGATGATGGACACGCTTTGATCTCATAAGACCCGTGAGACGGCGAAGAGCGCTTGAATTTTGCGATCCGTCAAGGCGGCCGTCGGTTCATCCATGACGATGACTTTCGCATCTGTCATGAGGGCCTTGGCAATCTCAATCATCCGTTGCTGACCGACCGATAAGTTGCGCGCCACTTCATCGACATCCATGAAGACGTTCAATTCTGCCAAATATTCACGAGCGCGTCGTGTCATTTCCTGCTGTTTGACCATCTCGAACGGTCCCGTCAGCTCCCGACCCAAAAATAAGTTTTCCGTTACCATCATCTCCGGTAAAATGTTGAGCTCCTGATGGATAAAGGCAATCCCTTCTTGCTCCGCTTCTTTTGGATGTTTGAATTGACGCTTCTTCCCATCGATGAGGATGTCTCCTTCATCTTGAGCGTGAAGACCGGTCATCACTCTCATCAACGTTGACTTGCCTGCTCCGTTTTCCCCCATGAGTGCATGAATCTCTCCAGGCAACAGTTCGAAGTCGACCCCTTTCAAGACAGAGACCGGACCGAACGACTTATGGATGCCTGTCAACTGAATATGCATCGAAATCTCCCCTTAAAAAATGACTCCGGCGTGTAAGATGACGTTCGCGTAAGGTGTCGCTTTCCCAGTTCGAATGACCACTTTCGCTTTTGCGACCTCCCTTTTGAAGTCTTCATGCGAACACATGTCGATGCTTGTATATTGTTCTTTCAGTGAATCGGCAATCGTGGTGCGTTCTACGACCAAATCCGATTCGACGACATCCAGCACCTCAAGAAAGGAAGGTTCCCCGATTCGGAGGCTAAGGTCGACACGCTTCACCCCGTCCGGAATCGGGAGTCCGCAGTCTGCGATGACGACGCGACCCGTATGCCCGAGGTCGGCAAAGATTTTTGCTAGATGACTATGTGAACTACTCACCACTTATTTGCCTCACAAATTGAAGGGGGAGCTTCTTGGGAAGACCGTGCTCTCACCAGCCACGGTTATGGACCAAGCTCGTCGGGTGGTTCCCACCCTGAAGGATTGTCAGTCGGCCAACATCAATAGGTTGATGCTCGCGTTGATGTCACGGTCATGATGCGCGCCACAGGCACACGTCCATTCACGGACATCCATCGCCTTCTTCTCGCCTTTTACGCCGCAAGTGGAACAGATTTGAGTGGATGCGAACCATTGATCCGCCTTGATGAGCGTCCGTCCGTAGAAGTTTGACTTGTATTCGAGTTGACGGACGAACTCGTACCAGCTGACATCGCCAACCGATTTGGCTAAGCGTCGGTTCTTCATTATGTTGCTCGATTTCAATGTCTCCACGACGATGAC